>CALAHN010000106.1 GCA_937891825.1 uncultured Alphaproteobacteria bacterium | reverse complement strand
GGCGCTCGCCGCGGACCGCCTGGCCCGCGCCGACGCGATGATCCAGGCGCTGGAGACGGCGCTTGCCGAGGAAGCCGATATGGCGCGCTCGGAACCCAACCTGATGGCGGACTACGGCCGCTATGCCGGGCGCGCCAAGCAGCGGATCGCAGCCTTCGCCGCCACCCGCGAGGCGCTTGTCAACGATGTCGACGTCGCCGACGCCAGGGTTCTGGACGGCTTCCGCGCCCTCAAGCAGATCGAGGAAGCCGCCGACAAGCGCCGGGACGAAATCGACGAGACGGAAGCCCGCAAGGAGCGGGCCGTCGCGGACGACCTGGCGGCCATCCGCGCGACCCGGCGCTGGTAAGTCCGCAGACGCTTGCCAATCCCGCCAGGCCGTCAGCCGGCGGGCGGCGCCACGGACAGGCGTCCCTCGACGCCATGGGCGGCGATGCGCTCGCCGACATAGCCCGACGCCTTGGCATCCTCGACGAATGTGCGGATGAACTCGGCGGCGAGCGGGCGGCCCTTCGGCACGCCGATCGCCTGCTGAACGGCTGAAAACTGCCCGTCCAGAATACGCGCGCCCGGCAGCCGCTTCACATCGTCGACAAGGCGCGGGCGAAGGCCGGCCAGAACGTCCAATCCGTTCTCGACGAACAGGTCGTAGGAGGCGTCGATGCCTTCCGCCCGCAAGAGTTCGGCTTGCTTGATATTGCGGTCGAGCCAGAGGTCATAGGCGCTCCGGGCGGAAACGGCGATCCGCACGCCCGGCTTGTCGACATCCTCGAGCGAGCGGATCGGCGAGCCTGCCGGCACCAGGTATGTCGCCTGAATTTCGGCGTAAGCGGCCGAAAAATCGATGACCTCCGCCCGCTTCGGCTCGGCGCCGATATTGCCGATGTCCCAGATGTCGTCGCCGGCGGTGTCGGCGATCTCGCCGGGCGAGGCCATCGGAACGAACTTGACCGGAACGCCGATGCGACGGGCGACTTCCGCCGCCATATCCGGCGAGACGCCGTCGGGATCGCCGTTCGGCTGCTTGCCGGTCACCAGCAGAAAATTCGAGAGATTGATGGCGGCGCGCAACACCCCGGTCGGGGCCAGTTGCGCGATGATGTCTTTCTGCATGGGCGGCGGACTCTCTGTCTGGATTCTATCGGGTCATCGCGCGCATGACACACAAAGTCGGCCCCGACCACAAGGCCGCTGGCGAGAGCCGCCGCCCGTGCGCTGCGAGCGCGCCGCCCGTGCGCCCCTACCGCCGCTCCAAATTTCGCCGCTATAGTTTCGGCAAAACAGCTTGTGGGGGAAGCGCAGTGGACTACGACTACATCATCGTCGGCGGCGGCTCGGCCGGATCGACATTGGCGAACCGCCTGTCCGCCCGAAGCGCCAACCGGGTGCTGCTGCTGGAAGCCGGCATCGACACGCCGCCCGGCGCGGAGCCGAAGGAAATTCTGGATAGCTATCCCGGCCTCGCCTACACGAACGATCGCTTCATCTGGAAGGAGTTGAAGGTCACCACCCAGAACATCGCCCACAATCAGCCGGACCAGCCGAAACCGCCCTTACGGAAGTACGAGCAGGCGCGGGTGCTTGGCGGCGGCTCCTCGATCAACGGCCAGATGGCGAACCGCGGCGCGCCGACCGACTACGACGAATGGGAAGCCCGCGGCGCCGCCGGATGGAACTGGGACGCGGTCCTGCCCTACTTCAAGAAGATCGAGAACGACCTGGATTTTGACGGCCCCTATCATGGCAAGGACGGCCATATCCCCGTCCGCCGCATCATGCCGGAGCACTGGAGCGGCCATGCCAAAGCCGTCGCCGCCGCGTTCAAACAGGCAGGCTACGACTATTACGACTATATCGAAGACCAGAACGGCGAATTCCGGGAGGGTTATTTCCCGATCACGATCTCCAATGCCAACGAACAGCGCGTCTCCGCCGCGATCGGCTATCTGAACGCCGACGTCCGCAAGCGCCCGAACCTGACGCTTTCGACCGAAACCTCAGTCACGGAATTGCTGTTCGAGCGCGGGCGCTGCGTCGGCGTCGCAGCCCTGGTCAAAGGACGGCCCGAGACCTTCCGGGCGCGGGAGGTGATCCTGTCGTCGGGCGCGGTGCATTCGCCGGCGCATCTGTTGCGCGCCGGGATCGGCCCGACGGGGCATCTCCGCGATATGGGCATCGAGGTCCGGCATCACCTGCCGGGCGTCGGCAATCAGTTGATGGACCATCCATCGATCGCGCTTGCCGGGTTCATCAAGCCTGGCGCGCGGCGGGACGCCTCGACCGGGCGGCACCTGATGGTCGGCCTCCGCTATACCTCGAGCACGCCGGGCGTCCCGCTCGGCGACATGTTCGTCGCCGTCGCCCACAAATCGGCCTGGCACGCGGTCGGCGAGCAGATCGGCTCGAAGATCCTGTTCGTCAACAAGACCTATTCCGAAACCGGCTATGTCCGCCTCCAATCCAAGGACTGGCGGGAGGAGCCGGAAGTCGCCTTCAACCTGCTGTCCGACGCCCGCGACCTGGAGCGGCTCGCCGAAGGCGCCCGCAAGATGGCGGCGATCTATGCGTCCGAGGCGATGCGCCAGGTGACGACCGACCCCTTCCCCGCAAGCTGGGGCGACAAGGTGCGCCAGATCAGCGCCGTCACGACCAAAAACAAGCTGATCACGAAGCTCGCGGCGACGCTGCTCGACGGACCGGCGCCGTTGCGGCGCTGGCTGATGCGGACCTTCGTCATGGACGGCGTCACCATGCACGACGTGCTGGCCGACCCGGAGCAGATGGAGGCCTTCATCAAAAAGACCGCCGTCGGCGTCTGGCATGCCTCCTGTAGCTGCCGCATGGGCGCGGACGACGATCTCATGGCCGTGACCGACCCGACCGGGCGTGTGCGCGGCGTTCCGGGCCTCAGGGTATGCGACGCATCCGTCTTCCCGGTCGTGCCCTGCGCCAACACCAACTTCCCGACGATCATGGTCGCTGAGAAAATCGCCGACGCCATTCTGAACGGCCAGTAGCGCAACCGGGCCGAGGACAGCGCGCCCTTTGACAAGCGCGCCTGCCCGCCGGATGCTTCCGGGCAATCAACACAGCAAGAGGAAACTTCGATCATGGGCATGTTGGATGGGAAGGTCGCGATCTGCACCGGCTCCGGCCGGGGGGTCGGCGCGGAAGTCGCGAAAATGATGGCGGCGAACGGCGCCAAGATCGTCGTCAACGATCCGGGCGTCGGCGGCGGCGGCGAAGGCGGCGACAAGACGCCGGCGCAGGCCATCGTCGACGAGATCAAGGCCGCCGGCGGCGAGGCCGTCGCCAATTTCGGCTCCGTCACGAGCTATGAAGACTGCCTGGATATGGTCAGCCAGGCGCGCGACGAATTCGGCGGCCTGCACATCATGTTCAACCCAGCCGGCATCCTGCGCGACCGCATGTTCCACAAGATGTCGCCGGACGACTGGAAGGACGTGATCGACGTTCACCTGAACGGCCATTTCAACGTGAACCGGGCCGCCATCAACCTGTTTCGCGATCAGGGCTATGGCCGCATGATCCTGGTCTCGTCGACCTCGGGCGTGCTGGGCAATGTCGGCCAGGCCAACTACGGCGCCGCCAAGATGGGCATCGTCGCGTTGACCCGCATTCTCGCCATGGAAAATGAATCCAAAGGCGTCACGGCGAACGCCCTTCTCCCCTCCGCCGACACGCGCATGACCCGCTCCGTGCCGACCCCGAAAGACCCGACCGCCGCCCAGGTCCGGGAAGAGCGCCTGCGCTTGAGCCCCGCCAACGCCATCGCGCCGCTTTGCGTGTTCCTGGCGTCGGAAGGCGCTGGCTATGTCAACGGCCAGGTGTTCCATCAGCGCGGCGCCGAACTGACGCTCTACGGCGCGATGCGGCCGGTCCGCATGGCGCATCGCCAGGGCGGCTGGACGCCGGAGACCATCGCCGAGAACGCCATGCCGTCCTTGAAGACCGGCTTCGTCAATCTGGGCGACAGCCGGGCGATGCACCCTGGCCTGCCGCTGGAATAAGGAGACCCCGCCGCCATGACCGTGGAATTCGCCGAAGACGAGCGCATGGTGATCGACCTCGTCGAGAAGTTCGTCGAGAACGATCTGATGCCGCTCGAAAAAGCGGTGATGGCCCGGGAGGCGGCGGGCCAGCCCGTCGCCTTGCTGCCGGAGGAAGAAGCGCCCTTGCTCGCGAAGTGCAAGGCGCTTGGCCTCTGGGCGCTTGACGCGCCGGAGGAGATTGGCGGCGCCAATCTCCGCACCGCGGTCATGCTGGCGATCCAGGAACGGGTGAAGAGCACGATCACGCCCTTCATCATTCCGCCCGACTCGCCCAACCTGCACATGTTGCAGGCGGTCGCGACGCCGGAGCAGAAGAAGAAATACATGGAGCCCTATGCCAGGGGCGAAATGAAATCCTGCATCGGCATTTCCGAACCGGGCGCCGGCGGCGACCCGGCGGATATGAAGACCCGCGCTGTCCGCGACGGCGACGAATGGGTGATCAACGGCCGCAAGATCTGGGTGTCGAACGTGCCGAAGTCGGATTTCATCATCCTGATGGCGTCGACCGACCCGGCGAAGGGCGCGCGCGGCGGCATCACCGCCTTCATCCTGGAGAAGGGCACGCCCGGCTTCACGATCGAGCGCGAAATCCCGATGCTGGCCGGCGCCCGCACCTATGAATTCACCCTGGACGATGTGCGCCTGAAGGATTCCCAGGTGCTGGGCCAGGTCGGCCAGGGCTTCGCGCCGATGCAGAAGCGCTTGACCGTGCGGCGGCTGGAAATGGGCGCCATGTGCGTCGGCATGGCCGAGCGGGCGCTCAAGATGATGTGCCAGCATGTGCAGCAGCGCGAAACCTTCGGCGCGAAGCTTGCGGAGCGGCAGGCGATCCAGTGGTGGATCGCCGACGCCGCGACCAAGATCCATGCGACGCGGCTGATGGTGATGGACGCGGCCGACCGGCAGGACCGGGGCGACGACGTCCGCACCGTCGCCTCCATGGTGAAGGTGTTCGCGACCGAAATGGCCCAGGAAGTGCTGGACAACGCCATGCAAAGCTTCGGCGCCATGGGCATGACCCGCGAACTGCCGTTCGCCATCATGTCCCAGCGCCTGCGGCTCTCGCGCATCTACGAAGGCCCGTCGGAAGTCCATCGCATGGTGATCGCGCGCCGGACGCTGAAGCAGTGGGGCTAGCTGAACGTCAAAATGCAACGCATACGGCGCATCGACGTTCGAGATGCTCGCGCATTCTGACTTAGACCAAGGAGACAGCGATGCCCCTTTCAGGCGGCTGCCATTGCGGCGCGGTTCGGTATGAGATCGACGGCGCGACCGTCGCGCAGGCGATCTGCCATTGCAGCGATTGTCGGCGGAACGCCGGCGCGCCGTTCGTCGCCTGGGGGATGCTGCCGGAAGCGGCGGTGCGCGTGACCCAGGGCGCCGGCCAGCTCACGACCTACCGCTCCTCGGAGCATGCCGTGCGGCAGTTCTGCAAGGTCTGCGGCGCCGGGCTGTTCTACCGGAACGCCGTCAATCTCCCTGGCCTGATCGACGTGCAGACTGCGACCCTGGACGACCCCGAGGCCCTGGCGCCGACGGTCCAGGTACAGGCGGCCGAAAAGCTTGTCTGGGTCGATCGCCTGGGCGAAATGCCAGCCTTCCCGCGCTTTCCAAATCAGGATGATTAATTCTGCCCAGTTTTTAATCTAGCGCCCGAACAGCTTGGCTTCATCCCGCTTCAGCAGCGGAATGAGCACAACGCCGGCGACGAAGCCGCCGATATGC
This sequence comes from uncultured Alphaproteobacteria bacterium, assembly GCA_937891825.1. Classification (GTDB taxonomy): domain Bacteria; phylum Pseudomonadota; class Alphaproteobacteria; order Bin95; family Bin95; genus VMCJ01. The sequence continues at coordinate 13,444 of CALAHN010000106.1, read as the reverse complement.
GCCCAATAGGCGACGTTATCCTCGCCCAGCATGCCGCTGCCCGCGACTGCCTGCATGGCGAACCAGACGCCGATCCAGATCCAGACCGGCAATCGCAGCGGAATGAACCCGATCAGCGCCGTCACGCGCTGGCGCGGATGCAGCATCAGATAGCCGCCCAGCACGCCGGAAATCGCGCCGCTGGCGCCGATCAGGGGCGCCGCGGAATTTTCGAACATGTAGGCATGGGTCAGCGTCGCGATCACGCCCGTCAGGAGATAGAAGATCGCGAACCGGAAATGGCCGCAGCAATCCTCCACATTGTCGCCGAAAATGTAGAGAAACAGCATGTTGCCGATCAGGTGCCACGTATCGCCATGCATGAAGAGCGAGGTCAGCAGGGTCGCGGACGGCGGAATTGCGACCAGATGATCCGCCAGTTCCCGGTGCTCGAAGAAGACGGCGGGGATGAAGCCGTAACTGAAGACCGATGCGACAGAGCGCCCGTCGTCCAGCCCCGATTGCCAGATGAACACCAGCACACAAACCAGAATTGTGCCCCAGCAGACGTAAGGCGTCGACGTCCAGCGGCGCTTGGTGTCGTCATGGATCGGCAGGAAGGGCAAAGGCCGCGGGTTTCGGGCGGACTAGAGGCGCGGCGCGGTCGGCGCGTCGGCAAGATCGCACCAGATCGGCGTATGGTCGGAAGCTTTGGGCCGCCCGCGCGGCCGTCGGTCGATATCGACGTCGGTCATGCGGTCGATGGCGCTGGCGGACAGCAGGATATGATCGATCCGGATGCCGTTGTCCTTCTGCCAGGCGCCGCCCTGATAGTCCCAGAAGGTATAGGCTGCGGGCGCATGGGGCTTCGCGGTCCGGAAGGCGTCATAGTAGCCCAGCCAGCATAGGGCGCGGAATTGCGCCCGCGATTCGGGCTGATAGAGCGCGTCCTCGACCCAGGCCGAAACGTCGTAACAATCTTCCGGCTTCGGGATGACGTTGAAATCGCCCATCAGCGCGACCGCCCCGCCGGATTTCAGCAATTCCGCCGCCCGCGCGCGGAGCCGGTCCATCCAGGCGAGCTTGTAGTTGAATTTCTCGGTGCCGATCGGGTTGCCGTTCGGCAGGTAGATCGAGGCGACGCGCACGCCGGCGACCGTCGCCTCGACATATCGGGCTTGTTCGTCCGATGCGTCGCCGGCCAGTCCGATGACGGGATTTTCGAGCGGCAGGCGGGATACGAGCGCGACGCCATTATAGCTTTTCTGACCGGCGACGATCACATTATAGCCCTTCGCCTCGAATTCGAGGCGCGGGAAGGCGTCGTCAACGCACTTCAGCTCCTGCAGAGCCAGAACATCCGGCTTGCCCTCGTCGAGCCACGTCATCGCGGCGTCAAGGCGCGCCTTTATCGAGTTAACATTCCAGCTTGCGAGCCGCATAACTTTCCTTCTCGGCCCCTTACGACGGCTAGATTGCGAACGATGAGCCGCAGCCGCAGGACGATGCCGCATTCGGATTGATGACGACAAACATCGCGCCCGACAAATCCTCCTTCCAATCGACGACCGCGCCCTTCAGAAGATCGAGCGAAATTTCGTCAATCACCACTTCGACGCCCTGATCCGCGTAAACCTTGTCGTCGGCATTCACCTGCTCGTCGAAACTGAAGCCATATTGAAAGCCGGAGCAGCCGCCGCCGGAAACCGACACGCGAAATTTCGCGGCCTCCGTCCCTTCGCTGGCCAGCAGCGCCCTGAGGCGCGTCGCGGCGCGTTCCGTTACGCCTACTCTGTCTTGAAGCACGCCTGAAGGCATGGTTCTTTCCTTTGATATCGGCACCCTGCGCGCGCAATGCGATCTTACTCTAGCATGCACGCACTTTGAGACTCTTTTAAACTGGATGGTTAATTTTGGAAATCAATGTAACGGGCGTTACACAATGACCGACACGGGCGAAATAATCCGGCGGGCCGGCTATGCCGCCGACTCGCGCCGGAGTCGCGGCCGCCTGATCGCGGAAGCCGAGGCGGACAATCGCTCGCCGTTCCAGCGGGACCGGGACCGCATCATCCACTCCAGCGCCTTTCGCCGCCTGAAGCACAAGACCCAGGTGTTCGTGTTCCATGAAGGCGATTATTTTCGCACGCGCCTGACCCATTCCATCGAAGTCGCCCAGATCGCGCGCACCATCGCCCGCAGCCTTGGCGGCAATGAGGATCTGGCCGAAGCCCTCGCCCTCGCCCATGACCTCGGCCACACGCCCTTCGGCCATGCCGGCGAGGATGCGCTGTCCGCCGCCCTCGGCGAGATCGGCGGCTTCGATCACAATGTCCAGACCCTGCGCATCCTGACGCGCCTGGAGCGCCGCTACGCCGCCTTCGACGGGTTGAACCTGACCTGGGAAACCCTGGAAGGCATCGTGAAGCATAACGGCCCGATTGAAGCGCCTGGACCGGCGATCGCCGCCTATGACGCGCAGCATCCGCTCTGGCTCGACAGCCATGCCGGGCTGGAAGCGCAGATCGCAGCCCTCTCCGACGACATCGCCTACAACAGCCACGACATCGATGACGGCCTGCGCGCCGGGCTGTTCGCCCTGGAGGACGTCGCAAGCTTGCCGATGCTCGGCGATCTCCTGGCGAAGATCGACCGCGACTGGCCGACGCTGGAACGGCAGCGCCGGATTTACGAACTGGTCCGGGAGTTGATCGGCGTGCTGGTTCGCGACCTCACCCAGGAAACGCGCCGGCGGCTGGATGCGCTGGCGCCCGCCACCGCCGACGACATTCGCGCCGCGCCCGGCCCCGTCGCCAGCTTTTCGCCGGAAATCTGGAACTTGCTGGAAGCGTTGCGGGCCTTTCTGAAAGCGCATATGTACCGTCACACGCAAGTGAACCGCATGACCAGCAAGGCGCGGCGCATCGTCACCGATCTGTTCGACCTGTTTGTGCAGGAGCCGGGCAGCCTCCCGGCGGATTGGCGCGCCCACGCGGAAGGCATGGACAGCCCGCGCAGAATGCGTGTGGTCGGTGACTACATCGCAGGAATGACGGATCGATACGCCATGCTCGAACATCAACGCCTTTTCGACCTGTATAGCCCGAGCCTATGAATTATTTTCAGCATTTCCGCACGATCGCGCTTGACGCGATCGCGAGCCTGCAAGCTGCCGGCGCCCTGACGGCGGACCTGGACTTGAGCCGCGTCGCCGCCGAAGCGCCGCGCGACGCGAGCCACGGCGATGTCGCCTTGAATGCCGCTATGGTCCTCGCCAAGGCGGCAGGCCAGAAGCCGCGCGAGCTCGCCATGTTGCTGGCCGCCCGGCTGGCGCAGCATCCGGACATCGAGCAGGCGGAGGTCGCCGGCCCCGGCTTCATCAACCTGACGGCGCGCGCCGCCTTCTGGCCGGCCCGGCTCCGGGAAATTCTGGCGGCGGGCGAGGCCTATGGCGATTCGACGGTCGGCCAGGGCAAAACCGTCAATGTCGAATATGTCTCCGCCAATCCGACCGGCCCGCTGCATGTGGGCCATGGCCGGGGCGCCGTGTTCGGGGACGCGCTCGCCGCCTTGCTGGAGAAGGCCGGCCATACGGTCGTCCGCGAATATTACATCAACGACGCCGGCGCCCAGGTCGACGTGCTCGGCCAATCGGCGCTACTGCGCGCCCGCGAGGCGCTTGGCGGGACGATCGGCGAAATCCCCGCCGGCCTGTATCCCGGCGATTATCTGGTCCCGGTCGGCCAGGCGCTCGCCGAAGCGCACGGCGCCGAATTGTTCGCGAAGCCCGAGGCAGAGCAGGTCGCCATCGCCCGCGATCTCGCGATCCGGATGATGCTCGACCTCATTCGCGACGACCTTGCCGCTGTCGGCATCCGCCAGGACGTGTTCACGTCCGAGCGCGCCATCGTCGCGGCTGGCCGGGTCGAGGCGGCGTTGCGCGCGCTTGAGGACAAGGGCCTCGTCTATGTCGGCGTGCTGGAGCCGCCGAAAGGCATGCGCCCCGACGACTGGGAGGAGCGGCCGCAGACCCTGTTCCGGGCGAGCGATTTCGGCGACGACGTCGACCGCCCGTTGCGGAAATCGGACGGCGCATGGACCTATTTCGCAACCGACATCGCCTATCATTTCGACAAATACAGCCGCGGCTCGGAGACATTGATCGATGTCTGGGGCGCCGACCATGGCGGCTATGTGAAGCGCGTCGCCGCCGCGATGCAGGGGCTGACCGGCGCCAGGGATACGCTTGACGTCAAGCTTTGCCAGTTGGTGCGGGTCCTTCGCGACGGCGAGTTGGTGCGCATGTCGAAGCGGTCCGGCGACTTCATCACGCTCCGCGAAGTGGTGGACGAGGTCGGCAAGGATGTGCTGCGCTTCATCATGCTGACCCGCAAGAACGACGCGCCGCTGGATTTCGATCTGGCCCGTGCGGTCGACCAGAGCCGCGACAATCCGGTCTTCTATGTGCAGTACGCCCATGCGCGCTGCCGGTCCGTGCTGCGCCATGCGGCGGACGAAGGCATCGACGTGACGCCGGCCGCGCTGGCGCAATCCGACCTCGGTTTGCTGACGGATAGCGACGAAGCCGGCCTGATCAAGCTGATGGCAGGCTGGCCGCGCCTGGTCGAGCAAGCGGCGGAAGTGCACGAGCCGCACCGCATTGCGTTTTATCTGCAAGATTTAGCAGCGAATTTTCACCAATTGTGGAATAAGGGCCGCGAAGATGCGACGCTGCGCTTCATTCAATCGGATCAACTGGCCGCCACACAGGCGCGCATGGCGCTTGTCCAAGGTGTGGTGGCTGTCATAGGCTCTGGCCTCAAGGTCATGGGGGTCGAACCGGCGGAGGCGATGTAGGCGGATGGGGACGCCAGAAATCGATCCTGAAGCGCGTCCGGATCGCGCCCGCGCCGTGCGTGCAGCTCGGGCGGCCTTCGCCGCGTTCTGCGTGCTGCTCGCCGTGCTTGCCGCCGTATGGCTCGCCTTTGGCGGCGATCCCGGCGGCGAGGGCCCGCCCGTGCTGACGGCGGAAACCACGCCGGAACGGCTGCCGCCGGCGCCGGGCGAGCAAGGCGGCGCCGTCATCCCCCACAAGGATCAGACCGTCTACGAGATCACCGGTCGCGACGGCGCAAACGAAAAGCCGGGCCTGGCGCCAAGGGCCGAAGCGCCGGTCTCGCCGCCGCGGATTACCCTGGACGATCCTGTCGTCACGCCTTCCGGGCCCGTGCAATTGCTGCCGCCGAACCCCGCGCCGGATCGGATCGACCCGCCGCGCATCGGCGTGACCATCGCGCCGGCCGCGCCGCCCTCGCCTTCAGGCGCGCCCGCCCTGACCGCGCCGCCGCCGTCCGACCCGCCGATCGCTGCCGCCAGCCAGCCCGGGGGCGAGCGCGCCTTCCCGCCCCGCCGCCCGGCCGATCTCTCTTCTGCCCCCGCTCCTGCCGCCCCCGCTCCTTCCGCAGCGCCGCCGCAGCAGGCATCCCTGCCCTCCGCGACGTCCATCGCGACGCCGGCCCCCGCTCCGCCCCCTGCTCCAGCGGCGCGGACGCCGGCGCCGCCGGCGCTGCCGCCCGCAAGCACGTTCCGCATCCAGATCGCCGCCGTGCGCGACAAGGCCGCGGCGCAGCGCGAATGGCGCCGGATCAGCCAGCAGAACGCCGATATCCTGGGCAGCCTGCAATTGTTCATCCAGGAGGTGAACATCACCGGCAAGGGCGTGTTCATGCGCGTTCAGGCCGGCCCCCTGCCGGACAAGACGCTGGCGGAGATCGCCTGCAGCCAGCTCCAAAGCCGTAATCAGGACTGTATTGTTGTCGCCAAATAGGCCGCCGCCGGCAGCGGCGGTTCTGGGGTGCGCGGGCGCCGCCCTGCTGCCCGAGGAACGCGCCTTCTTCGCCGCCGCGAACCCGTTCGGCTTGATCCTGTTCGCCCGCAACATCCAGGCGCCCGAAGCTGTCCGCCGGTTGATCCTGGACTTCCGCACGCTTGTCGGCCGGCCCGACGCGCCGGTTTTCATCGACCAGGAAGGCGGACGGGTGCAGCGCCTGCGGCCGCCGCACTGGCCGGCCCTGCCGGCGCCCGGCCTGATCGGCGCGCTCGCCGCCAGCGACAAGGCGGCCGCCATCGAAGCAGCGAGCTTGCTCGGCCAGGCGATCGCCGCCTCGGTCGCGCCTATCGGCGTCGATGTCGCCTGCGCCCCCATGGCGGACGTGCGCGCCCCCGACGCCCATGCGCACGTGATCGGCGACCGCGCCTATGCCAGCGACCCGGAGCTTGTCGCCTGCCTCGCCGCCGCGACGGAGGCGAGCTTGCGCGCCGCCGGCATCGCGACGACGCCGAAGCATGCGCCGGGCCACGGCCGGGCGACCCTCGACAGCCATCATGACCTGCCCCATGTCAGCGCGTCCCTTGAGGAACTGGAAGCGGACCTTGCGCCCTTCAAGGCGATGACGGCGGCGCCGATCTGGATGACCGCCCACATCGTCTACCAGGCGCTCGACCCATCCGCGCCCGCGACCTGCTCCAGGCTCTGCCTGGACTGGCTCCGTCGCGAAACCGGGTATCGCGGTCTGATCGCCTCCGACGATCTCGCCATGAAAGCGCTTGGCGGCGCTGTGGACGAGCGCGCCAGGGCCGCAATGGCAGCCGGTTGCGACTTCGTGCTATATTGCCCCGGCGATATACAAGGCGGGGCGGCGGCGATCGACGGTGCCGGGCCGCTTGCACCCGACGCCGTCGCGCTTTGGGCGGCATGGACCGCCCAGCGGCCGACGCCGCCGGCCGACGATCCCTTCGCGCTCGCAAATCGGCTCTGGGCCATGCTCGAGCCGGCGCCAAACCTTTCAGCCCAGGTTTTGACCCGCCCCCATGCCTGATCTCGGCCAAATCGCCTATCTAACGTCCATCTGGGCCTTGCCCATTCTGCTGGCGATCACCTTGCATGAGGCGGCGCACGCCTATGCCGCCTATTGGCTGGGCGACGATCTGGCCCACCGCAACGGCCGGACCTCGCTCAACCCGCTGAAGCATATCGACCCCTTCGGCACGATCATCCTGCCGGCGCTGCTGCTGATCGCGAACGCCGGCTTCATCATCGGCTTCGCGAAGCCGGTGCCGGTGCTGTTCGGACGCTTGCGGCCCTTGCGGCTTGGCATTGCCCTGGTCGCGGCGGCGGGACCGGCGGCGAATATCGTCCTGGCGCTGATTGCGGCCCTGTTGCTCCACCTGATCGAATTCGCGCCGGACAGCGTGGCGCCGTGGCTTGAGGAAAACCTGAACAACGCCCTGATCATCAATGCGCTGCTGGCGGCCTTCAACCTGCTGCCGGTGCCGCCGCTCGACGGCGGCCGCATCCTGATGGCCGCCCTGCCGCCGCGCTACGCCGAGCGCCTGGCCCCGTTCGAGCGCATGGGGATTTTCATCGTGCTTGGCGCGGCGCTCCTGCTGCCCATGCTCTCCCGCGAGTTCGGGTTCGCCTTCAACCCCATCGCGGACTGGGCGTTGGGCGGCGCAAACATTATTCTGGACATCGTTCTGACGATGACGGGCTGGCGATGACCCTGGATCTCGACTTTCAGACGGACCCGACGCCCGCACACCAGGGCGGGCTTGTGGTCGATCTTGGACACTACGAAGGCCCGGTCGATCTGCTGCTGCAATTGGCGCGCGACCAGAAGGTCGACCTGCTACAGATCTCGATCCTGCAACTGGCCGAGCAGTATCTGGCGTTCATCCAGTCCGCCCAGAACCTGGAGCTCGAGATCGCCGCCGACTATCTGGTGATGGCGGCCTGGCTGGCCTATCTGAAGTCCCGCCTGCTGCTGCCGAAGGACGAAGCGCCTGCCGAGGCGGAGATGTCGCCCGAGGCGATGGCAGCCGCCCTCGCCCGGCGCTTGCAACATCTGGAAGCCTTGCAAGCTGCGGCGCGCGATCTGATGGCTTTGCCGCAACTGGGCTACGACCGCTTCGGCCGCGGCATGTCGGAAATGCTGCCGGAACATGTGACGGCGCTATCGGACGCAAATATCACGGACCTGCTGCAGGCCTATGCGGGCGTCAAGCGGCGCCAGGACAATCGCGCGCTTTCGATCCGCCCGTCGAAGCTGCACACCGTCGAGGCGGCGATCCAGCGGCTCTCGCGGATGCTTGGCATGGCGGTCGAATGGCGCACGATCGAGGCGTTCCTGCCGCTCGGTTCGGCCGAACCCATCGTCCGCCGCAGCGCCTGGGCCGCCACCTTCGCCGCCAGCCTGCAACTGGCGAAGGACGGCCGGCTTGCGATCCGCCAGGACGGCATGTTCCAACAGATCTATCTGCGCGCCCGCGACCGGATCGACCAGCCCGATGAATGAACCCACTTCGCCGCCAGACGACGAATTCGAGCTTGACCTGGGCGACGCGCGCTTTCCGGGCCATCCGGAAAAACTCGATCTGGCCGAACGTATCGTCGAAGCCGTGCTGTTCGCCGCCGCCGAGCCCGTCAAGGCCGACGACCTGAAGGCCCGCCTGCCGGAAGCCATCGATCCGGAGCTTATCCTGCAACGCCTGGCGGAGCGCTATCGCCACCGCGGCGTCAATCTGATGCGGATCGCCGGCGGCTGGGCCTTCCAGACAGCGCCCGACCTCGCGGCCGCGCTGACCGTCGAGCGGACCGAAACCCGCAAGCTGACCCGCGCCCAGATCGAAACCCTGTCGGTCATCGCCTATCACCAGCCGCTGACCCGGCCGGAGATCGAGGAAATCCGAGGCGTTTCCCTGTCGAAGGGCGTCCTCGATACGCTGCTCGAACTCGGCTGGGTCCGTCCCGGCAAGCGGCGCGACGCTCCTGGCCGGCCGCTGACCTGGGTCACGACTCGCACCTTCCTGACGCATTTCGGCCTCGACAGCATTCAGGATCTGCCTGGCCTGCATGAGCTGCAGGCGCTGGGCCTCCTGGACGACCGGGACGGCATCGCCGAATTCGCGGGCTTCAGCGGCGAGGAGGAACTCGACCTCCCCGAACCCGCCGCCCCGATCGACGCCGACGTCGTCGCCGCCGAAGACCTGGGCGGCGATATCTCGCCCGAGGACGAACGCTAGATCAAACCAGTCTTAGGCGGAAACGCCTAAGACTGGATACTTTGATCTTTATCAATAAGATAGAGCGTGGACGCACCCAAGATTTCTTCTATCCGACTGCGCAGTCCATCAGGTATTTGCCGCCGTCATGGGGCATCCGGGGGCGGCGCGGGATGGGGATCGATCGGCGAGTCGCAAAGCCCCGCGAGCGATACAACTCCAGCGCCGGCGCATTGTCGGCCCAGACATGCAAGCTGGTCCGCCCGCACCCGGCATCGGCCGCCATCGCCAGCGTCGCGTGGAGCAGGAGCGCGCCGACGCCCCGGCCCCTGGCCGCCGGATCGACCCAGATGGCGTGCAGGTAATAGCTGCCGGCGGACGGACCGGCCGCGAACAGCGGGGCCAGGTCCGCCAGGGCCTCCGGCGTCGCCGCGGCGGCGATGGCGGGCGGCAGGCCGAACTCTTCCGCCGGATAGGCGATACAGGCGCCCAGCGCGCGCCCGGCATCGTCTGCGATGCAGCCGTTCCGCCAGGAAAGCCCGTCCGCGCCGCCCGAGACAGCGACCGCGATCGCCGTCGCGGGATCGATCCCGCGCGTCGCCCGCGCCAGCAAATGCTCGTAGATGCCGCCGCCGGCCGCCAAAGCCGCCCGCGCCAGCAATTGGGCGTCGCTTGGTTCGGCAAGGCGCAGGATCGGGAACGGGGCGTTCGACATTTCCCGTTGATAAGCGCCGCATCCGGTAATCGCAATCACACAAGATCGCCCTTGCGGCCACGGTCGTTTGACAGTTTCGGGCCCTTCGGATATCCCGCCTTGAAGGATGAGCTTTAAGCGTGCGCTTATCTTTCGGGGCGAACGCTAACAGGTTGGAATTCCGCCCTGATGCCCCCATTTCAGGGCGTATGGCTGAAACGGCACACGCCGGAAGCAGTGCGGAGCGCGGAGCCTTCAAACTTCGCCTGACGCAACAGGTAGGCGCTCATGGCCATCGGCCGCATGGATATTGCTATCGTCGGAACCGCCTGCCGCCTGCCGGGCGGGGTCGCGTCCCCGGCTGACCTTTGGCGCGCGCTCCGCGCCGGCGCCGATCTGGTGACGGAAATTCCGGCGGGCCGCTGGAACACCGACCTGCTGCTGCATCCGAAGGCCAGCGAGGCCGGCCGCGCCTACACCTTCCGCGCCGGCGTTCTGGACGACGCCGCGCTGTTCGACCCCGCCTTCTTCGGCATCTCGCCCCGCGAAGCCGAGCAGATGGACCCCCAGCAGCGCATCCTTCTGGAAACAGCCTTCGAGGCCATCGAGTCCGCCGGATGGACGATGCCAGCGCTCGCTCGCTCGAACTGCGCGGTCTATGTCGGCGTTTCCGGAACGGATTATGCCAATCTCCGCTTCGGCGATCCTTCCGGCGGCGATTCCCATTTCATGACCGGCAATACCTTGAGCGTGGTCGCCAATCGCCTGTCCTACGCCTTCGACCTGGCGGGACCCAGCATGGCGGTCGATACGGCATGCTCGTCGGCCGTCGCGGCGCTCTATGAAGCCTGCGCCGGGCTGGTCGAAGGCCGCTTCGAAACGGCGCTGGTCGGCGCGGTCAACCTCCTGCTGTCGCCTTTCCCGTTCATCGGTTTTTCGCGAGCGTCGATGCTGGCCGAATATGGCCAGAGCCGCGCCTTCGCCGAGGGCGCTGCAGGCTATGTCCGCGGCGAAGGCGCGGGCGTGCTCGCCTTGAAGCCCCTCGCCCGCGCGTTGGCGGACGGCGACCCGGTGCGCGGCGTGATCCGGGCGGTCGACCTGAACCAGGACGGCCGGACCAATGGCATCGCGCTCCCGAGCGGCGACGGCCAGGCAGCGCTCCTCCGGCGGATTTATCCAGCGGCCGACGTCGACCCGGCCGATCTCGACTATTTCGAGGCGCACGGCACCGGCACTGCGGTCGGCGACCCGACCGAAGCCGGCGCGATCGGCCATGCGCTCGGGAAAGTCAGGCAGGCCGGCGACCTGCTGCCCATCGGCTCGATCAAGACCAATATCGGCCATCTGGAACCGGCCGCCGGCATGGCGGGCGTGCTGAAAGCCATCCTGACGCTGGAGCATGGCGAGATCCCGCCATCCCTCCATGCGGATCGCCTGAACCCGATCATTCCGTTCGAAGACCTGAACCTGACCGTCAACCGCGCGCTGACGCCGCTGCGCCGCCGGGCGGGCGCCGGGCTGGTCGGCGTCAATTCCTTCGGCTTCGGCGGGTTGAACGGCCATGTCATCGTCGAAGGCCCGCCGCGCCGCGTCGCGCGTCGCCGCAGCTTGTCGCCCGCGAACGACGGCGCGCCCGAGCCGACGCCCTGGCCGCTGCCGTTGAGCGCCCGCACCGACGCAGCGCTCGCCCAGCGGGCGGCTGACCTGGCGCTCCTGCTCGAGACGGACCCGTCGGCGCCGATCCGCGATATCGCCTACACCCTCTGGCGCCGGCGCACCCACATGGAGCGGCGGCTGGTCGTCCGCGCCAAGACCCGGGCGACGATGATCGCCCGCCTGAAGCAGATCGGCGCCGGCGACGCCCTGCCCTCCGGCGCGGTCAGGGGCGGCGCGCTCGCCAGCCAGGTCAAGACCGCATTCGTGTTTTCCGGCAATGGCGCCCAGTGGGCCGGCATGGGCCAAACCCTGCTGGAGGAAGACGCCGCATTCGCCGCCGGCGCGCGCCGGGCGTCCGACGCGGTCATGGCGCTGGCCGGCTGGTCGCCGCTCGACATGCTGGCGGGTCCGGTCGGCGACATCCCGATCGACCGCACGGAATATGCCCAGCCCCTGCTGTTTACGGTCCAGGTCGGGCTGATCGAGGCGTTCGCGGCGCGCGGCGTCAGCGCCGACGTCGCCGTCGGCCACAGCGTCGGCGAAATCGGGGCGGCCTATGCCGCGGGCGCGCTCGACCTTGAGCAGGCGGCGCTGGTGATCGTGCGCCGCTCGGAAGCGCAGGCCATGACCCGCGGCAAGGGCCGGATGGCGGCCGTATCGATGGCGGCGCCGGATATCGGCGCCCGCATCCAGCGCTCCGGCGGCCGGGTCGAGCTTGCGGCGATCAACAGCCCGAGCGCCGTCACCCTCGCCGGGCCGGAACCGGCATTGACCGCGCTTGTGGAGACGCTGGCCGCAGAGGGCGTCGACGCCCGCATGCTGGACCTCGACTACGCGTTCCACAGCCGGGCGATGGAGCCAGCCCGCGCGCCCCTGGCCGCCAGCTTGTCGGGCCTGGCGCCGAGGCAGTCGCGCATCCCGTTCTATTCCTGCGTCGACGGCGCCAAGATCGAGGGCGAGACCCTGGACGCGGACTATTGGTGGCGCAACATTCGCGCGCCCGTGCGCTTCCAGCAAGCCGTCGCCGCCATTCTGGACAGCCAGCCCGATGCCGGCTGGCTGATGCTGGAGATCGGCCCGCACCCGATCCTGCAGGCCTATCTCCGCCAGACCGCACGGGGCGGCAGCACGCCGAGCCGGCCGCTCGGCGCGCTCGCCCGGCAGGCGGACAATGCAGCCCGGCTCGACATGATCGCCGATGAAGCTTTCTGCCTGGGCGCGGCCCGCGACGCCGACGCCGCAGCGCCCGAACGCGGCGATGTGGCCGACCTGCCGGCCTATCCCTGGCAACGGCAAGCCTACTGGTTCAAGCGCACCGACGAAGCGGAAGGCCTGCCGCTTGCGGTCCGCGAGGGCGCGCTGCTGGGCTTCCGCTCCCGCAAGGACCTGACGGTCTGGGATAGCCAGATCGATGCTGCGCTGTTCCCGTTCCTCGCCGATCACAAGGTCGGCGGCGCGGTCGTCTTCCCGGCGGCTGGCTATATCGCCCTTGCGCTGGAAGCCGCCATGGCGAGCCAGGGGCCCGACGCGACCGGCCCCGTCGCCATCGAGGACTTCGAAATCCGGCGGCCGCTCACCTTGTCCGACGACCGGTCGACCATGGTCCGGACCCGGCTGCAGGAAAACGGCCGGATCGACATCCTGGCCCGCCCCCGACTGATGGATGCGCCCTGGTCGCTTTACGCCCGCGCCCGGATCGTCCGCAACCCGGTCCTGCCAAGCGTCGCGGCGCCCGATCTCGACGATACGGGCGAAAGCATGGAGCCAGCGGCGCTCTATGCGTTTGCCGCGAGCCTCGGCCTGGACTATGGCCCGGCGTTTCGTCCGGTCGAAGCGCTGATGGTCGCAGAGGACTCGGCCATGGCGGCGCTCGCCGAACCGGCGCCGCCGTCACGGGGCGGGCCGCGCGCCGTCGCGCCGGAGCAGTTGGACGGCGCCATGCAGACCCTGATCGCCGTATTGCAGCGTCATGGCGTCGCCGCCGGGGGCGGGGTGATGCTGCCGGTCGCGGCGGGCCGCATCGTGGCGGCGCCCGGCCTGGCGGCTGCGGCCGCG
>CALAHN010000105.1 GCA_937891825.1 uncultured Alphaproteobacteria bacterium | reverse complement strand
TTCACCGGCCGCGCCAAGCGCGAGGCCAGCCCTGCTTGTATTCCGATCTGGGGGTTTGGGCAAGCAGGAAGGGTCGAGGGCCGATCCGCGACGGGTCGGGGCTTTGGGATCGTGGCAGAATAGATAGCGCCCGCCCGGCCTTACGGCCGAGCGGGCAAGTTGTTTTTACAATCAGGGTAGGGGTTTAGGCGATGTCGGGCGTCCCATCGCCAGGCCAGGGGTCGACCACATGCTGGCGCGCCGGGATCGCCACCTGGCGCGTGGCGCGGCCGTTGATGCGCCGGTTGACGGTTCTCGCGCCGGGCAGGCGGCGCAGGCTGGCCGCCCAGGCGCCGGGCGTTATGTCGGGCGCGGTTCGCCAGGGGCTATCCCTGAAGATATGCGTGAGGCCCGGGTGCGAGTTGGCGACGCCCAGCAGCCACCCGCCGCGCCCGCCCGCGTCCCGATAGACCCGCATGCCCGAGAGCGCCAGCAGCCCCTGCGCCGTGACGGCGGCGTCAGCGTCCGCATCCCGCATGATCGTCGCGACGCATTCGGCCGTGGTCTGTCCCGCCCCCTTAAACCGTTCCGCTGGCTTGGTTTTTGCCAAGTGCGCGATGCAGTCCATGGCGTCGCCGCCGCCTTCGGCGCGGGTCAGGGCGACGCTCAGGGCGGCGCGCAGGCGGCCCCTGGCGGGCGGGTCCGGCGGCCGGATCTCCAGCGCCGCCAGCCGCCCGGCATAGCCCAGCAGCAGCTGGCGCAGGGTCGCCGGGTCGGCCAGCGCGGCCGCGACATCCAGGCTCCCGGCGTGCGCCCGCCGCTCGCAGGCGATGAAGTAGCGCCGCGCTTCCTTGCCCTTTTCCGTCCGCTCGACCATCGCCAGCTCCTTGGCCATGTCCAGCGTGAGGGCATAATCGATCCGATCCGCCCGATTTCCCCAGGGTTTCTGCGCTCCCCAATTTTGGGGAGCTGCGTTACACCCCACTTCCGCGCCCACCTCTGGCGGCGCGAGCGGGTCATCGACCCGCACATAGTCCTGGCCCTCGACAAAGCCGTACTGCGCGATCCGCCCTTTGATCCATGCAGTGAAGTCCCGCCGACTGCCCAGGAAGCCATGCAGCTCCCGCGCGTCGACGGTCTGGACCGCGCCGTCGCCGATCCGGCGTTCCGCCAGCTGGATGATTGCGCCCATGGCTCACGCCTCCCCGCCGTCGAGGGACGCCATATAGGCCCCGTGGTCGAAGCCGAGGCCGGCGTCGCCGCGCCGCGCCAGGTCGCCGTAGCTGATATCGTCCAGCCCGTCGCCCAGGTCCTTCGCCGCTGCGGCCAGGGCGCGGCACAGGGTGTTGAAGAACCCGGCTTGCTGGCCGCGCAGGCTGTCGAAGCCGGCGCTCCAGTCGTCCGGCCGCCGGTCGGCCATCGCCTGGCCGCCTTCCGCCTCGAAGCGCGCCATGAAGGACTGGACGATATCCGTCAGCCAGACGGGCGGCAGCTCGCTTTCGTCGTCCCGCAGGAACTTCAGGAACGCCTCGGCCATGGCGGCGCCGGTCGTCAGGCCGCCGTAATAGCCGCCGGAAGCCGGGACGGCCCAGCAGGCCGCCGCCGTGCCGGCGCGCCGGTCGGCCACGAAGGGCAGGCCGCGGAACCCGGTCCGGCGGCTGAAAGGCCGCCCGAGGACGGCCGGCGCCGGGCCGGCAAAGGCGGCGGGAAGCGGAACATGCGCATAATTCATGATGATCTCCTGTAGATTGCTGAATTTCCAACCCGCCTTCTGTTGCGAAAGGCAGGCCGGGCGCTTCAACACGGCTACAGGACCGCCCGCAGATTTCCCCCCTCGCGGAGGTCTTGTATAGCTGCGCGCCGCCCGGCCATCTGTGCGCATCGCCCCTACAAGGGCGCCGCGAACCTATGGCCGAAAATAAAAACCGCCAGGACTATCGGGGGCGGCTTCCGCCTGTAGCAAAGGTGTGTTGAGCACCTGCCGCGAACGCTAATCGGCGGAAATTCCACTGTCAACGCTTTTTTGCCGCCGCCCTAGCGGTCCGCCTCAGCGTCCGCAGCGCCAGGCCAGGGGTCGACCACATGCTGGCGCGCCGGGATCGCCACCTGGCGCGTGGCGCGGCCGTTGATGCGGCGGTTGACGTTCTGCGCCCCGTCGAGACGCCTCAGGCTTTCGACCCACGCGCCTGGCGTCACCGCCGGCGAGGTTTGCCAGGGCGTATTCTGGAAGATGTGGGTCAGGCCCGGATGGGCGTTCGATATGCCCAGGAGCCACATCGGCCGGCCGTCGGCATGGGTTTCCTTTTCCCGGTACATACGCATTCCCGACAGCGCGAGCAGCCCGTGCGCCCGGTCGCACGCCTCGCGGTCCGCGTCCCGCATGATGTCGGCGACGCACTCGCTGGTGCTGCGGATCGTCCCCTTGTACCGTTCCGCCGGCATGGAGACTGCCAGGTGATTGATGCAGTTGACCGCGTCGTCGCCGCCGTCCGAGAGGTCGATCAGGGTTGCCGGCGCCAGCCGTTCGGCCCAGCGCGCCAGCTCATGGTCGGCCGGCTCCGTGTCGGACAGCAGCAGGTGCGCCGACGCCAGCAGCACGCCGAATTGATTGGCGGATCTGGCCTGGTGGCCGCTCTTTCTAAGCGCCGCCTCGAAGGCGGACAGCGTCCGCTCGAAGCGGTCCCATTGCTCCATCACCCGCCGCATGATTTTCCGGCCCAGCTCGTCCCAATAGACGGTATCTTTGGGCGGCTCGATGGCGTCGTTCGGCAGGCGGCCCAGGCGCAGCATGGCGAAGCGCGAGCGATCCGCCGCCGACATTTCCGGCGGCAGGATCGCGTCGAACATCATCGCATTGCGCGCGACCGAAACGCTGACGCCCTGGTTCGGGTCGGAGCGATGGCGCGGCGCGCCTGACGCCGCCAGCCGCGCCAGCTCGACCACCTGGCGCGCCCGCTGATTGTTGCCGGCGGAATTCTCCAGCTCGTCAACGACGACAGGCCGCGAGCTATGGCCGATCAAATTCGCCAGCGCCGCCGCCGACGTGTCGGTCGTGTAGATAATGCCGTCGTCCGCGTGCAACATTTTAAGCACGCCATGCAGGGTTGACTTGCCGGTGCCGGCCCCGCCGATAACAAAGCACATCGGCCGCCACTTCAGCGCCGCGCCCAGCCGGCCGGCGGCGTGCCAGCCCAAAAGCAGCAAGGCGTCGATCGGGTCGCCGGGCGATCCCCGCGTCCAGGCCCAGGTTTCAAAATGGCTTAGCAGCTCCAGCCCGGCGGCCGTCGAAACGGGCTTGGGCCAGGGCCGCTGGATCGCCTTGGCGCCCGAATATACATGGCCGCCCAGCAGGCCAAGCGGCAGCTCTTTCGATTTTGTCAAGAGGGCATTGCCCACATGAAACAGCAGCTCGCCGTTCGCCAGCGTCCAGGCCCCGGTCGAGCGTTCGGTGTTGGCGGGATCCCATATCCCCTTGCGCGCGCAGGCCGCAACCAGGTCATCGAACAGATCTTCCGGCTTAATGCCGGTGATGATGTGTTCCTCGCGCTTTTCGCCCATGGCGTCCTCGATCAGGATCCGCTTGACGCGCGGCCACCACTTCATCGGCAGGCGCACCTGGGGCGCGAACAGGGCCGGAATGGTGTTCCTCGATCGGTCGCGCCCGTTCAGCGCCATCACCTGGCGCCCGGCGGTCAGGACGTAGATCACGTTCCGGTCGATGCCCAAGGGCTGGACGGGACAGCCGACCGGCAGGCCGGTGTCGTCGTCATACTCGACCGGCTCCAGCCTCAACGCCGGCGGCCCGCTATCCAGCGGCTTGCCGTCCATCATCCTGACAGCCGTGTCGAGGATCGCGTCATCCAGCGTCTTGCCGATATCTTCGAGCGCGCGCCGACGTTTCGCCGGCTTCGCCGCCGGCGCATCGTCCAGCTTGTCGGCCTTCGCCGCTTCGCGCTTCGCCTTGGCCTTCGCCGCCGCGCGCGCCTTCGCCGCCTTGGCCTTATCGGCTTTATCGGCGGCGGCGAGCGCGGCCGAAACCCATGGCGCCGGTCCCCCATCCGGTTCCGTCATTTTGGGCTTTCCGGCAGCAGCACTTTGAGCGCCGCGTTGGCCAAATCATGGCCGAACCAGACAGCGCTCCGCGCGTCGAGGCGGCGCACATAAACCACCTCGCCGCTGGCGAGCGTCATGCCGATGACGATCCGCCCGTCCGCCAGGGTTTCGCAGAAGACGCCATCAGCTTCTATGACCTTGACCATTCCAATTCCTCTCGCATCAGGTGTTCATTGGCGTCTTTCACGCCTTCGGGCGGCATGGCGACGACGACGCGCCGGCCGAAGGGCTGGCCGCGCTCGATCTGCCGCGCCAGGCTCCGCTCGAAGTCGGCCAGAGCCTGGGGCTTGTGATCGCGGTCGCGGTACAGCACCAGGGTTTTGACCGCCGGCGGCGGCGCCACGTCGCTCATGGCGCCGAGCGTCCCGGCCGCGACGATCCGCAAGGACGGCCGCGCCAGGCAGAGCGTCAGCGCGTCCTCGATGCCTTCGCAGACGACTAGCGTTTCCCCGTCGGGCGCGGCCGAAAGCGTCTTGCCCGAAGATCCGCGGTTGATCGCGATAAAGGCGCCCTTGGGCCGGCCCATGATGGTCTTGACATTTTTGACGCGCCCGCTCTTGCCGACGGTCCCGTCCGGCCGGGCTTCCAGCGCCGTCCGGTGGCAGGCGCACGGGCGGCCGGTTTCGTCGGCCATGATCGCGGTCATGGCAGGAACGATCGGGTCGCCGGCCATGGGCGCCAGGCCCGGATGGAACCGGAGCGCGCCCAGGGACGGGATCCGGCCAAAGTCGATGCCCCGCGCCTGGAGGTAGAGGGCCGCCAGGGTCGGGGATCCGTCCGCGCCGACGATCGGCCGGCTTTCATGCTTCCATTGCGCCCACGCCTGGCCGATCCGCCGGCGGCCGTCCGCTTCGGCCTGGCGCTCCCGTTCGGCCTGGCGCGCCGCCGCTTCCCGCCGGCGCGCCGCCAGCTTCGCCTGGGTTTCCGGGCCGGCGCGGTCGGAGAGGCCGAAGCGCGCCAGCGCCCATTGAAAAGCCTGCTTCTTGTCGCCGTCGAACAGGATCCACGCCGCCAGGTCGAGCATGTCGCCGCTCTCCGGCGCGCCGGCGATATCGACCCCGCCGAAGCATTTGTACCGGCCGCGCGTCACGCCGCGCAGATGAATGCTGGTCTGGTCGCCCTTCCCGCCCAGCAGGCCCCGGCAGATCAACCGGGTTCCGCCCTGGAATTCCGCGTCGGGGATCAGCTCCTGGACGATCGCCTCGCAATCGTCGTTCAGCATCGCCGCCAGCTCGGCGATATCGATCTGCCGCTCGCCGCTCACAGCTTGCGGCCCTCGGCTTTTTCGCAGCGCTCTTTCCAGAAGGCCCGGTCGAATTTGCAGTCGTAGAGCGCTTTCGTCAGGACTTCGATGCGCCGCTCCAGCCGGGCGATGGCGTCGGCGTCGCCGGCAGGCGGCGGCGTTTCGGCGGCAGGCGGCGGCGTTACTGGCGCCGCCAGCGGAATCATTGGCGCGGGCGTCGGCGCGGGCGCGGGCGCGGCCGGCAGGCGGCGCGCCATTTTGCGGAACGCCTTGCGATAGAGCCTGTCCATCAGTCTTCGCGCTCCATCTTGGCGGCCACGATCGCCGCATGGGTCGCACCCGGCGCCGGCCGCCAGGCGTCGTTCCGGGCGTCAGGTTCAGGCTCAGGCTCAGGCGCGGCCGGCGGCGTCGCCGCCGCGATCAGCGCCAGATCGCCGTCGAAGCGCGCTTCCGCCAGGCCCGGCTCCGTCACGATCCAGAAGCTCAGGCCGGCGGCGCTTTCCGCCTCGTCGCGCACAGGCCCGGCGGCGATCCAGCCCTTGCGGCTGGCGAAGCGCGCGCCGCCGGTCGCGTCGTCCGGGCTGAAGGGCCATTGCGGCAGGCGCCGGTTCGGCCCCATCGCCAGCGCCAGCCAATGGCGCACAAGCCGCTCCATCAGAAATCCGCCTGGAGCTGCGCCGGCGGCGTCAGCGTCGCCCGCACCTGGCGCGCCGCCGCCTGGGTCTTGGGATCGAGCAGGCCGCAGAGGGCGTTGGCGTCCACATAGCCGCCGGTCGCGACGTAGATTTCGACGCAGCGGTCGGCCGTGGTTGTTTCGCCCGCCAGCAGGCGGCGCATCTGGCTTTGGCTGAGCTTCAGGGTTTGGCGAAAATTTTCCCGGCTGACCGGAAATCTCTCGAAAAAGTCCCGGAGCGTCATGGTTTCCGACATGCTTGGCGGCTCCCTAGATGCAGCGCACATTTTGCGCGAACGCGCTACATGATGGGGATTAAGCCGCTTCGTCAAGGAAATTTCGCCAAAAGGCAGAAATTATCTAGCGAACTGCGCCATGGTTTTCGGTGGACCTTTCGCCCAGATTATGGCTTACATATCGCAGAATTGGGGAATTCCATGGGAGGCATTAAATCTGTGAGGGACGCCGACCTGGCCCACCTTCCGAACCGCATCCGGGAGCTGCGCCTGCAAAATGGCTACAGCCTGGAAGATCTAGCTAAGCGCATTCCAGGCCAGACGACAACCTTCCAGACTTTGCAGAAACTCGAAACCGGGCAGATCCGGTTGACGGACGGGCATATGGCGCGCATCGCCGTGGCCTTGACCGTCCATCCGATCGAGCTGCTGCGCGACGCGCCGGGCGCGACGCCGGCGGCGGCGGTCGCGACCCTGGAGCCGGAGGAACGGGCGCTGGTGACGGGCGTCCGCGCCATGCCGGGGGCGGAACGCCGCAAGGTGCTGGCGACGCTGCGCGCCGCCTGGCCGGAATATTTCCACGCGCCCGCCGCCTGACGCTGTCCGCCGCCCGCGTCGATGAAAGGCCGCCTTCGGGCGGCTTTTTTTTCGGCGAAAATTCGCCGGATTGGCGAGAATTCGTTTGACATAAGCAGGATTTCGCCGATATGCCGATGAAGCGGTAATTTTATCGCTTCATTGGAGAATAAGGATGAACCCGAAAAATGTCCCGGAAACCCCGCAGCCCGGCGCTTCCCAATCCGCCGGACGCGCTGCTGTTCGCCCCCGCCGTCGCCCAGATCATCGGCCTGCCAGAACGCACCTTCCGCGACGCCTGGCCGGCGATGGTCAAGCAGGAGGGCTTCCCGCGCCCGATCACGATTTCGACGTCGCCCGGCCGGAAGCCCTCGCGCCGCTGGTGGCGTTCGGCGGTCGAAAGCTGGAAGGCCCGGCAGCTCGACGCGGCGCCGAAGGCCCATCCCTGGGAGACGGAAACCCGGAAGGCGCTGGCCTGTCTCCGGGCGCCCTCTGCCTCTACGCCGCAATAATCTACGCCGGCGTCCTCGCCTGGGTGACGACGATCATGGGGGTCTGGTCATGAAGGAACGCCTCAGCACAGCCTCGAATTCCGTCAAGCAACTCGGCAACGAGGCGGGGCTCAAAGCCCTGGCGCAGGGCGGCGCCCCGCAGCGCCTGTTCGCGGCGCTTATGCGCCAGCATTTCGACGCGATCGACGCCACGATCCAGGCCAGCGTGAAAGATGCGCCGGTCTCCCCCGGAATGCTCGCCGACGCGCTCGCGACCTTCATGGCGAATATTATCGTTCGCAGCGGCGGCATCGCGGTCGATGATGAAGACGGCCTGAAGCTCCGGGTTTTCGCCGCCTATGCTCACGAAAGACTGGCCGTCTGCCTCAAGCAGGCAGTCGACCGCAACGTCGAGCCGGTCCCGCCGGCGGGCGGC
>CALAHN010000104.1 GCA_937891825.1 uncultured Alphaproteobacteria bacterium | reverse complement strand
TTGTCGTAAGACAAGTTAAGTAAGCGCGGTTTGGGGGGTTACCGGGCAACAGAAAACCCCCCGCTTGTACGTCAGACGCGGATCGGCGACGGGTCGCCCGCGCTTCCGCGAAGAGTGAGTGAACGCCATGTCGTCCGCCGGCATAGACTATGGCGCGTTGATGCAGACGGCCCTGAAAGGGGTCATGCGGTCTGCGTTGGATGTCGCGCGCACCCAGGGTTTGCCTGGGCGGCATCATTTCTACATCACCTTTCGCACGGATCATCCCGGCGTCATGGTCGCCAATCACCTCAAGGCGCAATATGCCGAGGAGATGACAGTCGTCCTGCAGCATCAATTCGACAATCTGGAGATCGACGCCGACGGCTTTGAAGTCACGCTGCGCTTCAACCGCCGTCCGGAACGTCTGGTCATTCCCTTCGACGCCGTGACCGCGTTCGTCGATCCGGCTGTCAATTTCGCGCTGCATTTCCAGCCCCAGGACGGCAACGCGACGCTGGGCGACATGGCGGGACGGGACGAGGGCGATGCGCCTTCCCTGAATTCGGACACGCCCCCGCCGGCGACCGACGGCGACGCCGCGCCCGCCGACGGCGCGGCCCCGGCCAGCGGCGCCACGGTCGTTTCCCTCGACTCCTTCCGCAACAAGAAATAGCCAGGCGGCCGGCGCGCCCGGCCGTCCCGCAAAAACGACGACCGACAGGGAACCTCGCCGATGGCCGACTTCTCCTACCTTCCGATGTTCGACGCGCACCATGACGACACCGACTACCGCAAGCTGACCAGCGACCATGTCCGCGTCGAGACATTCAATGGCGCGGACATGCTGGTTGTCGAGCCGGAAGCGCTCAGCTTGCTCGCCAAGGAAGCCTTCCACGATATTTCGCACCTGCTGCGGCCCAAGCATCTGGAGCAACTGGCGGCGATCCTGGATGACCCGGAAGCCTCTTCGAACGACCGCTTCGTCGCGGTCGACCTTCTGAAGAACGCCGGGATTTCGGCGGGCGGAGTTCTGCCGATGTGCCAGGATACCGGCACCGCGATCATCATGGGCAAGAAGGGCCAGCGCGTCTGGACCGGCGGCGGCGACGAAGAAGCGCTCTCCCAGGGCGTGTTCCGCACCTATGCCGACGACAATTTGCGCTACAGCCAGTTGTCGCCGATCAGCATGTTCGAGGAGAAGAACACCGGCTCCAACCTGCCGGTGCAGACGGATATCTACGCGACCGACGGCGAAGCTTACGAGTTCCTGTTCGTCGCCAAGGGCGGCGGGTCGGCCAACAAGACCTTCCTCTATCAGGCGACGCCCGCGACGCTCAACCCGGACAGCTTG
Organism: uncultured Alphaproteobacteria bacterium; assembly: GCA_937891825.1. GTDB lineage: Bacteria > Pseudomonadota > Alphaproteobacteria > Bin95 > Bin95 > VMCJ01. Next base: position 74,116 of record CALAHN010000104.1, on the reverse strand, counting down.
ATCAAGTTCCTGGACGAGAAGATCCGCACGCTCGGCACGGCCGCCTGCCCGCCCTATCATCTGGCGATCGTGATCGGCGGCACGTCGGCGGAGATGAACCTGAAGACGGTCAAACTCGCGTCGACCAAGTATCTGGACAATCTGCCGACCAAGGGCGGCCTGCACGGCCAGGCCATCCGCGACCTCGACATGGAGAAGCAGGTTCTTGAGCTGACGCGCAACATGGGCATCGGCGCGCAGTTCGGCGGCAAGTATTACTGCCATGACGTGCGGGTCGTGCGCCTGCCGCGGCATGGCGCGTCCTTGCCGATCGGCCTCGGCGTCTCGTGCTCGGCGGACCGTCAGGCCGTCGGCAAGATCACCCGGGACGGCGTCTTCCTGGAAGCGCTGGAGCGCGATCCGGCGCGCTATCTGCCGGACATCGACCAGGAAGCGCTTGGCGGCGCCGTCGTCCAGATCGACCTGACGCGGCCGATGGATGAAATTCGCGCCACGCTCTCCAAGCATCCGATCAAGACGCGATTGAAACTGACCGGCTCGCTCATCGTCGCCCGCGACATCGCCCATGCAAAGATCAAGGAACGCCTGGATCGGGGCGAGCCGATGCCCGAGTACATGCGGAATTACCCGGTCTATTACGCCGGTCCCGCCAAGACGCCGGAAGGCATGGCGTCCGGCGCCTTCGGCCCGACGACGGCTGGCCGCATGGACTCCTATGTCGATCAGTTCCAGGCGGCCGGCGGCAGCTATGTCATGCTGGCCAAGGGCAACCGTTCGACCCAGGTGATTAACGCCTGCAAGAAGCATGGCGGCTTCTACCTCGGCTCGATCGGCGGCAGCGCCGCGCGCCTCGCCCAGGACCATATTCGCCATGTCGAGGTGATCGAATATCCGGAGCTTGGCATGGAAGCGATCTGGAAGATCGACGTGGTCGACTTCCCGGCCTTCATCGTGACCGACGACAAGGGCAACGACTTCTTCGCCAACGGCTGAGCGGCGGCGCGCCATGTTCCTGGAGACCGGTCCCGTAGGCGGGCCGACCCTGCTGTTGGCCCACGGCGCTGGCGCGCCCATGGATTCGAACTTCATGACGGCGATCGCGGACGATCTGGCGGCGCTCTCGGTCCGTGTCCTCCGGTTCGAGTTTCCCTATATGGCGCGGCGGCGAAGCGAGGGCGGCAAGCGCCCGCCGGACCGCATGCCGGCGCTCCAGGCCGCCTTCCACGCGGCCCTCGCGGCGGCGCGGGAGGCGAGCGGCGACGCGCCCATCTTCATCGGCGGCAAATCCATGGGCGGCCGGGTCGCGAGCATGATCGCGGACGACGCCCGTCCGGCCGGCCTCGTCTGCCTGGGCTACCCCTTCCATCCGCCCGGCAAGCCCGACCGCCTGCGGACGGCGCATCTCGCCAGCCTGCAGACGCGAGCGCTCATCGTCCAGGGCGAACGCGATCCTCTCGGGCGGCGGGCGGAGGTCGAGAGCTACGATCTGGCGAAGTCCATCGCTATCGCCTGGGCGCCCAGCGGCGATCACGACCTGAAGCCGCTCAAATCCAGCGGCCGGACCCATGCCCGGAACATCGCCGATGCAGCGCAGGCGGTCCGCGACTTCATGGCCGCCGATTGATGGCCGTCAGCCCCGAATTCCAGGCCTATCTGGCGGAAATGTTCGCGCCGATCCCCGGCGTCGGTTTCCGGCGGATGTTCGGCGGGCTTGGCGTCTACCATGATGGGGCGATGTTCGGCCTCGTCGCCGATGAACGCCTGTATTTCAAGATCGACGCCCTGACCGAGCCCCGCTTCGCCGCAGCCGGCGCGGAGCCGTTCGTCTATACGGGCAAGGGCAAGCCGATCCAGATGAGCTACTGGACCGCGCCCGATGACAGCCTGGACGATCCGGACGCCTTCGCGGCCTGGGCGCGGCTCGGCATCGAAGCCGCGCGCCGGGCGGCGGCCAAGAAGCCGAAAAAGCCGAAATTGCCAGGCGCCAAGCAGAAATCCGCGCTATGAGCGACGGTGCCCAGATCCGCCGCCATTCCGTGACCCTGCAAGGCCATCGCACCTCGATCAGCCTGGAGGACGCCTTCTGGGGGCGCCTCAAGCTGATCGCGGCGCGCCAGGGGCTTTCGATCAACGCGCTGGTGGCCAAGGTGGACGCCGAGCGCACAGGCAACCTCTCCAGCGCCCTCCGGGTGCTGGCCTTCAAGGACGCGCTTCAGGATGCTTCCGGGAACAGGAGCGGCTTCACCTGAGCGAGCGCGGTCAAGGCCGGGGGAAAGCCGCCATAGAGCGCCGTCTGCATGATCGCCTCGACGACCTCCTCGCGCGTCAGCCCCTGGCCGAGCGCGGAGACCGCGAATTTCTTCAAAGTCGCGTCCAGGCGGAGCGCGGTGAAAGCCGCGACCGCGACGAACATCCGTTGCCGCCAGGTCAGGCCGGCGCGCGTCCAGATCACGCCATAGCCATAGCGAATCGCGATCTCATAGAGCGCCGAGGTCGCGGGATCGTCCGGCGCTGCATAGCCCTGGCCGCTGCGTTCGCCGTGAAGGTCGGCCATGATCCGGCGGCCGCTCAGGGCGAGGCCGTCGGGCGCGTCGTCCATCATCCGCGCTTCGTCGGCTTCCAGTTCCGGCGGAGCGATCCCGCGCGCCGCAAACACCTCCGCCGCGACGGCGAGCGCCGCTTCCGCGATCGGAATGCCGCCATACAGGCCGGACTGCACGATGATCTCCTGCACGCCGCGCGGCGCAATCCCAAGATCGAGCGCCGCCCCGATATGCGCCTTCAGGGCGGTCAGGCGCTGCAGGCAGGTCAGGGTCGTGACGACGGCGATGATCCGGTCCTCCGGGGCGAGGCCGGGCCGCGCCCAAAGGCTGGCGAACCCAGCTTCGGCCGCGAACTCCGCCAGGCCCGGCGCGCCTTCTGGCGCCGCCAGGCCAAGGGACCGGGCGCGCTTCATGCCTGCTGCGGCAAGGTCTTTACGGGTCATCGAAGGCAGTCTCCCTGTGTTGCATCGGCCGCCGCCGATTGCGGCGATGCGGCCGCCATGATCTTCTAACGCTCGGGAAGTGTATCAGGGAGTTGCAGGCATGAACCCGGATTATGTGATCGTCGGCGCGGGCTCGGCCGGCTGCGTCGTCGCCCGACGGCTGGTCGACGCGGGCGCCCGCGTCGTGCTGCTGGAAGCCGGGCCGCGCGACCTGCATCCCTGGATCCACATTCCGGCCGGCATCCTGAAACTGCTGTATCATCCGAAGCTGAACTGGAATTACAAATCCGAAGGCGAAACCGGGACGGCGGGCCGTGCGATCCACTGGCCGCGCGGCAAGACGCTCGGCGGCTCCTCCTCGATCAATGGCATGCTCTATATCCGGGGCGACGGCTCGGACTATGACGCCTGGGCGCAAGCTGGTTGCCGCGGCTGGTCCTATGACGAAGTGCTGCCCTATTTCCGGAAATCCGAAACCTATGTCTCCGGCCAGGGCGAGACGCGGGGCGCCACGGGGCCGCTCCAGGTGGAGGACTATCGGACCATTCTGCCCCTCACCCACCGGTTCGTCGAAGCCGCGCAGGAAGCCGGCCACCGGTTCCGGGAGGATTTGAACGGCTATGAGCGGACCGGCGTCGGCTATTCCCAGATGTCCCGGATCGGCCGGCGGCGCGGATCGACGGCGCAGACCTTCCTCGCCGGCGTCAAGAAGAGCCCATTGCTGCAGGTCGTCACCGAGGCGCTCGCCAGCCGCCTGCTCTTCGAAGGCCAGCGCTGTGTCGGCGTGGCTTACGAGAAAGGCGGCGTCGCGCAGGAGGTCCGGGCGGGCAAGGAGGTGATTCTGGCGGGCGGAACCGTCAATTCCCCGCATCTGCTGCAGATTTCAGGCATCGGCCCCGCCGAGCACCTGAAATCGATCGGCGTCGAGCCAATTCACAATCTGCCGGGCGTCGGCGCTAACCTGTCTGACCATTATTGCGCCCGGGTCTCCCACCGCGTGAAGGACGCGATCTCAATCAATCAGTTGTCACGCGGAATGCGGCTTGCCTGGGAGGGCATGCGGTTTGTGTTCGAGGGCCGGGGCGCGCTGACCTTCGGCGTTTCCTCCGCCCAGGCATTCGCCATGAGCCGGGAGGGCCTCGCCAGTTCGGACATTCAGTTGCTGTTTTCGCCCGCCAGCTACGACCCCCTGAAATTCGGGGCCCTGGAGACCAAGCCGGGCATGACCATCGCCTGCTCCATCGCGCGGCCCGAAAGCCGGGGCACGATCATGGCCCAGTCCCCCGATCCCCGGCAGGCGCCGTTGATCCGGCCGAACTACATGTCGGCCGAGAACGACGTTCGCGTCATCGTGGAAGGCGTGCGCATGGCGCGGAAGGTCTTCGAACAGCCGGCGTTTCAGGCGAACAGCGCCGGCGAGACCCTGCCGGGCCGCGATGTGCAGACCGATGCGGAGATCGCCCAATTTGCACGGGAGACCGGCAACACGGTCTATCACCCCGTCGGCGTCTGCAAGATGGGGCCTGCCGATGATCCCATGGCGGTGGTCGATCCAAGGCTCAAGGTTCGCGGCATCGCGGGGCTGCGGGTGATCGATGCGTCCGTCATGCCCGCGGTCACGACCGCGAACACCAACTCGACCGCCATCATGATCGGCGAAAAGGGCGCGGACATGATCCTGGAAGACCGCAAGGCCGGGTAGGCACGGATTGACGGCCGCGGGAAATGTATCCATTATGTTCTCATTGTAGACAGAATGCATAAGGACTTGCCCCTTGGCGACAGCGGCGGCGCCCCTGGACCTTGAAGCTCTTCGGCGGCAAGTCGACATCCGGCATCGCGGCCTTGCCGGCGCGCCCGCGCCGCTGCTGCCGGTCGGCGTCGCCGAGATCGATCGCCAGCTTGGCGGCGGACTTGCGCGCCATGGCCTGCATGAAGCGGCCGGGCCTGGCGCGGTCGCCTTCGCGGCGCTGCTGGCGGGGCGCATCGGCGGGCAGATCATCTGGATTAGGACAAGCGGACAGGTCGCTCAGATTGACCCTTACGCCCTCGCCCCGCTTGGCCTTGCGGCCGAAAAGCTGCTGCTGGCGGACGCCCCGCGCCAGGAAACCGCCTGGGCGTTCGAGCAAGCGCTCCGGTCGGGCGCGGCCTCGGTCGTGATCGCCGAAACCGCGGCCGCGCCGGATTTCACCGCCAGCCGCCGCCTGCATCTGGCGGCCAGGGAAAACGGCGTGCTTGGCCTGCTGCTGCCGGCCCCGCCGCTTGCGGCCGGGCGCCTGCCCGCCAGCGCCGCCGAAACCCGCTGGCGCATCGCGCCCGCCCCCGCCCCGGATGCCGATCCCTGGGCGGCGTCGGCATTGCGGCTTGATCTGCTTAAGAACAAAAAGGGTCCATTAGGCCATTGGACCGTCGACTGGGACAGCGCGGCCGGGCGCTTCCGCCTGTCCGGCCATCCGCCGGGCCGGCTTATTCGCTCATCATCGGCATGATCGCGCGCGGCGGGTAATCCCCGTTCAGCCAGCCGGTCAGAAAGCCGACGCTGAAATCCAGTTCCTCGATCGGCACATGGGAATGCAGCCCGGCGTTCGCATGCAGCCGCTTGTCCGGCGAAGCGAAGGCGTCGAACATCGCGAGGCATTCCTCCCGATTGAACAGTTCATCCTCCAACTGCACGATGAAGCAGACCGGACAGGCGATCGCCTCAGCGGCCGCCTTGATTGTCGGCGCATAGTGGGCAGGCTTCTGGACCAGACCCATCAACCCCAGGACCGCGACGGAAATCCGGGGCTCGGCCGCGACGAAGGGCGCGCCATAGATCGTGCCCATTGACAGGCCGAAATAGCCGACCGGGCCCGCGCCGACATCCGGCTCCTCGGCGACCGCCTGAAGCGCCATCCGCCAGTCGCGCACCATCTCCTCGACCGTGCCCTCCCGCTCCCATTCCGGCCAGAACGCGGCGCGGCCGCCAGGGCCGATCTGCCGCCGCCCATGCACCGGACCGTCAAGCGCCAGGCCGAAATAGCCATGCTTCATGGCCAGTTCCCCCGCCAGTCGCGGGATCGGCCGCTGATGCCGGTCGCCCGAGGCGCCATGGCCGAAACATACCAGCGGCGCGCCGGCCTTGGCGTCGGGGCCGGACCAGAGCACGCCCGTGACCGGCCGCGGCCCGCCGTGGAGAGTAAACTCCCGGACCGTCGCGCCATCGACGGTCTTCGTTTCAAGCCATTCCAGCGCCATGCCTTGCCTGTCCTTCACGGAATGCGGTTCTCTTGTCCCCGGATGGTGACCCGGTATCCTTTCAGCCGCAATGGCCCAACGAAGGACACGCCCCATGAAGATCGAGGATTGCGTCAACCTGGACGATCTCAGGATTCTCGCGAAGAAGCGCGTGCCGAAACTCATCTACGACTTCATCGAAGGCGGCGTCGATGACGAGGGCGGACTGGAGCGGAACGAGGCCGCCTACAAGCGCCTCGCGCTGGCGCCGCGCTACATGGTCGATATCTCGAAGCTCGACCAGTCGACGCGGCTTTTCGGGCGGACTTATGCCAGCGCCTATGGCATCGCTCCGACGGGCGGCGTCGGTAATTACCGCCGGGGCGGCGACCTGATGCTGGCGCGGGCGGCCAGGGACGCCAACATCCCCTTCATCATGTCCGGCGCCGCGACCGCGGCCATGGAGGATATGGCCCGCGAAGCCCCCGATCATGGCTGGTATCAGCTCTATACCGCCAGGGACCGCGCGATTTCCGAAGACCAGATCAAACGCGCGGCGGATCTGGGCATCCCCGTGCTGGTCGTAACCGTCGACGTGCCCGCCTCGCCGAACCGGGAGCGCAATCGCCGCAACGGCTTTGGCCGTCCGCTGAAGCTGACGTTGAAGACCAAGCTGGATGCGCTGCGACGGCCGCTCTGGATGAAGGATTATCTGCAACACGGCATCGCCATGCTGGAAAACTGGAAGGCCTATGCCCCGCCCGACGCCGATGCGGAGGGCGTATCCGCCTTCCTCGCGACCCAGGTGCCGACCAGCGTGACCTGGAAGGATATCGAGAATTTCCGCGCCCGCTGGCCCGGCAAACTGGTGCTGAAGGGCGTGATGCGCGCCGATGACGCGACCCGTGCGGCCGACCTTGGCGTCGACGGGCTGATCGTCTCCAACCACGGCGCCCGACAACTCGACCGGGCGCCCTCGCCGCTCGACGTGTTCCCGGCGATCAACGCCGCCGTCGGCGACCGCATGACCTTGATGACCGACGGCGGCATCCGTCGCGGCGCGGACGTGCTGATCGCGCTCGCCATGGGCGCGAAGTTCGTCTTTCTCGGCCGTCCGACGCTCTATGGCGCCATCGCCGGCGGCGAAATCGGGGCAGCCAAGGCGATCCGCATCGTCAATGACGAGATGAACAAGATCATGGCCCAGATCGGGTGTCCCTCGCTGGATCAACTGGGCCCGGATTTCCTGCATCGGCCGCCGGAGGACCTGCGCCGCAATCTGCAGGACTGACGCGGCGCCGCGCGGACGCCGGAGCCGGGTTTTGCATATGTTCCCATTTTGAGCTTTACATTTTGGAACAAATCATGCTCATAAGGAAGCGGAGGCTTCCTTATGACGCGACGGATCGTTTCACTCTGGCTGCCCCGGCTGGCGACGGACCTGATCGCCCGGCGGGCGCCGCGCTGGCGGGAACAGCCGCTGGCGCTCTACTGGGAATCCGGCCAGCGCCTGCAGGTCATGGCCGTGAACGCCGCCGCGGAGGCGGAGGGCATTCTGCCCGGCATGACGCTGGCGGACGCGCGCGCGCTGTTCGCTGGCCTCGGCGCTCAGGTCTACCGCCAGAAGCGCCAGGCGCGCGCCTTGCTGAGCCTGGCGCGCTGGCTGGACCGCTTCTCGCCCGCGGTCGCGATTGACGGCCAGGACGGCCTGTTTCTGGACGCGACCGGCGTCGCCCATCTGTTCGGCGGCGAGGCTGCATATCTGGCGCGCATCAAAACCGCGATCGCGGGTTTCGGCTTCATCGTCCGCGCCGCGATGGCGGCGACGCCCGGCGCAGCCTGGGCCTATGCCCGCTACGGCGAGGACGGGGCCTGCATCGCCGGCCGCGACGCCCGCGCCGCGCTCGCGCCTCTGCCCGTCGCCGCGCTCCGCCTTGAGGCCGGGACGACCCGCCAGTTGATGCGGCTCGGCCTCTCCCGCATCGAAGCTCTATACGCGCTTCCCCGTCAGGCCCTGGCGCGCCGTTTCGGCCTCCGCGCGGCGACGCGGCTGGATCAGGCGCTGGGCGCGGCGCCGGAGCCGCTGGCGCCCGCCCGCCCGCCCGCCCCCTATGCGGTCAGGCTCGCCTTCGAGGAGCCCATCGGCGAGCGCGTCAGCATCGAGGCGGCGCTCGACCGTCTGACCGCGCTATTGATCGACAAGCTGAAGCGCCACGGGCGGGGCGCCCGCCGCCTCATGCTGACGACGCGCCGGGTCGATGGCGGCGAGCAGACGCTGACGGTCGGCATGGCGGACCCGACACGCGACGCCGATCGCCTTGCGCGGCTCTTCCGGGAAAAGCTGGATGACATTGATCCGGGTTTCGGGATCGAGGCGATCCGTCTGGCGGCCGCAGAAACCGGCCCGCTCGAAAGCCGGCAGGCCGATGCCCTCGGCGAAGCGACGGCAGGGCCGGATGCGCTGGCGCAACTGATCGACGCGCTGGGCAACCGGCTGGGCTTCGATGCGATCCGCCGGTTCGAAGCGCAAGACCGCTGGCAGCCCGACCGGAGCTTCCGCCTGACGCCCGCGACCGCCACGGCCCCGGATGCCCCGTGGCCCGCGCCGCCCGGCCCCCGGCCCCTGTTGCTGCTGCGATGGCCCGAGCCGGTCGACGTCGAGGCCGGCAAGGACGATCTGGCGGCGCCGACCGCCCTCCGCCGCCATGGCCGGCGGGGGAACTGGCGGCCGCTTGTCCATGCCGCCGGCCCGGAACGCATCGCGCCCGACTGGCGCGCCCGCGATCCCAACTGGCCGGCCGCCCGGGACTACTGGCGCGTCGCGGAAGCCGCCGGCCCGCGGCTCTGGCTCTACCGGGACAGCGGGCGCTGGTTCCTGCACGGGTTCTTTGCATGAAACCTGACGGCTATGTCGAATTGCAGGCGCTGACGGCGTTCAGCTTCCGTGAAGGCGCCTCCATGCCGGAGGAACTGGCGCGGCGCGCGGCGGAGCTTGGCCACCCGGCGATCGCCGTCGCGGACCGCAACAGCCTCGCCGGGGTCGTGCGCGCCCATATGGCCGCGAAGCAGGCGGGCATCCGCAGCATCGTCGGCGCGCGGCTCGATCTGGCGGACGGGCAGAGCCTGCTGGCCTTCCCGGAAGATCGCGCCGCCTATGGCCGCCTCTCCCGCCTGATCACCACGGGCCGGAGGCGCGCGCCCAAGGGGTTCTGCGAACTCTATCCCGCCGATATTCTGGATGACGGCGCCGGCCTCGTGCTGGTCGTGCTGCCGCCGTCCAGCCTGACGCCTGCCTTCGCCCACGATCTGGCAGACTGGCGGACGGCGCTTGGGGATCGCTGCTATCTTGCGGCCTCCCGCAGCCTTGGCGCCGACGACGCCAGCCGGATCGACGCCCTGGCCGCGCTCGCCGTCGCCGCGGACGCGCCCCTGGTCGCGACCGGCGACGTGCTGATGCACGCGCCCGAACGGCGGTTTCTGGCGGATGTCCTCGCCTGTATCCGCCTGGGCTGCGTCATCGACGAACTCGGCCGCCATGCCCAGCCGAACGCCGAACGCTACCTGAAGCCGGCCGCGCGCATGGCGCGGCTGTTCGACGGTCATGCCGACGCCGTCGACCGCAGCTTGGAGATCATGGCGCGCTGCCGCTTCAGCCTGGACGAACTCCGCTACGAATATCCCGACGAACCCGTGCCGCCCGGCGTCACGCCCCAAGCCTGCCTGACGGCTGAAACCTGGGCCGGGGCGCGCCGGCGTTATCCTGAAGGCGTCCCGGAAAAGGTCATGAAATCAATTCGTCATGAGCTGGCGCTGGTAGAACAGTTGAATTACGCGCCCTATTTCCTGACGGTTTACGACATCGTCAAATATGCGCGATCGGTCGGCATTCTCTGCCAGGGCCGCGGGTCGGCGGCGAACTCGGCGATCTGCTATTGCCTTGGCGTCACCTCGGTCAATCCGGTCGAGGCCGACCTGTTGTTCGAACGCTTCATCTCGGCCGAGCGGAATGAGCCGCCGGATATCGACATCGATTTCGAGCATGAGCGCCGGGAAGAGGTGATCCAATATATCTACCGCCGCTATGGCCGGGAGCGCGCGGGCCTCGCCGCGACCGTGATCCACTATCGGGGCCGGAGCGCCGTCCGGGAAGTCGGCAAGGCCATGGGCCTTTCGGCCGATACCGTCGCCGCCCTCGCCGCCCAGACCTGGGGCTGGTCGGCGGAGGGCGTCGACCTGGAGCAGGCCCGGGAGATCGGCCTCGACCCGACCGACCGCCGCCTGCGTCTGACGCTCGGCCTCGCCAACGACCTGATCGGCTTTCCCCGTCATCTCTCTCAACATGTCGGCGGCTTCGTCATCGCCCGCGGTCGGCTCGACGAACTGGTTCCGGTCGAAAACGCCGCCATGGCGGACCGCACCGTCGTCGAATGGGACAAGGACGACCTGGACGCGCTTGGCATTCTCAAGATCGACATCCTGGCGCTCGGCATGTTGAGCTGCATCCGCAAAGCCTTCGACCTGATCCAGACCCGCTATGGCCAGCGCTTCACCCTGGCGACGATCCCGCGGGAGGATGCGGCGACATATGACATGCTCTGCAAGGCCGACAGCCTCGGCGTCTTTCAGGTCGAGAGCCGGGCGCAGATGGCGTTCCTGCCGCGCATGCGGCCGCGCACGTTCTACGATCTGGTGATCGAGGTCGCGATTGTCCGTCCGGGGCCGATCCAGGGCGACATGGTGCATCCCTATATCCGCCGCCGGAATGGCGAGGAGCCGGTCGATTGGGTCTCCCCCGCCTTGAAGGAAGTCCTGGGCCGCACGCTTGGGGTGCCGCTGTTTCAGGAGCAGGCCATGAAGATCGCCGTCGTCGCCGCCGGGTTCGCCCCCGGCGAGGCCGATGGCCTGCGCCGCGCCATGGCGACCTTCCGGCATATGGGGACCATCCATTCCTTCCGGGAACGCTTCCACGCCGGCATGCGCCGGAACGGCTATGACGATGCCTTCGCCGAGCGCTGCTTCTCGATGATCGAAGGCTTCGGCGAATATGGCTTCCCGGAAAGCCACGCCGCCAGTTTCGCGCTATTGGTCTATGCCTCGGCCTGGCTGAAGCGCCATTATCCGGATGTCTTCGCCTGCGCGCTCTTGAATTCGCAGCCCATGGGCTTCTACGCGCCCGCCCAGATCGTCCGCGACGCGCGCGAGCATGGGATCGAGGTGCGGCCGGTCGATATCAATTTTTCCGAATGGGATTGCACCCTGGAAGCGGCGCTGAACGGCCGCCATTACGCGCTGCGTCTTGGCTTCCGTCAGATCAAGGGCTTCCGGGAGGCGGACGCCGACTGGCTCGTCGCGGCGCGCGGCAACGGCTATCGGGCGGTCGAGGATATCTGGCGGCGCGCCGGCCTTGCGCCGAAGGCGTTGGAGCGGTTGGCCCAGGCGGACGCCTTTGGCGACATCGATCTTACCCGCCGGCAGGCGCTTTGGCAGACCGCGGCGGTCAAGGGAGCGGCGCCGCTGCCGCTGTTCGCCGCCGCAGGGGAAGCGGATTGCGGCGCGGAGACGCCGGTCGCCCTGCAAGCGCCCAGCCTCGGCGAGGAGGTCTATGAGGATTATTCCTGGCTCCGTCTCAGCCTGAAGGCGCATCCGATGGCGATCCTGCGGCCGCATATGCAGGGCGTCGCCCCAAACGCCGATCTCGCGACCGCCCCCCTCGCCCGCCCGATCACCGTGGCGGGCCTGGTGCTGGCGCGCCAGCGCCCCGGCAGCGCCAACGGCGTGATCTTCGCGACGCTGGAGGATGAGACCGGCGTCGCCAATATCATCGTCTGGCCGAAAACCTTCGAGGCCTATCGCCGGATCGTGCTGACAGGGCGGCTTTTGAAAGTGACGGGCAAACTCCAGCGGGAAGGCATCGTCATCCACCTGATCGCGGAGGTTCTGGAGGATGCGTCGTCGATGCTGGACGAACTCTCCGCCGACGGGCGGTTCGCGAACCCGGTGAGCGCCGCCGACGAAGCGCGCCGGCCGCCGGCCCCGGACAGGCGCACGGCCATCCCCCGCCCCCGCCATCCGCGCGACCAGGCCCGCGTGCTATTTCCCAGCCGGGATTTTCATTGAGGGCCGGAACCTGTCTTCCGTCGGCCGGCTTTCGACGACGCCGTCCGTCACCCGCTCCAGCAAACGCTGCAAAGAGCGGCGTTCGGCCGCCGAAAGCCGCGCCAGCCCAAGCCGCAGCGCTTCCGAATCGACGGCGGTATGGTCCAGAAGCGCCGCATGGCCGGCCTCGGTCAGATCGATTTCGACAACCCGTTCGTCCGTCACCGCGCGGCGCCGGACCAGCAAGCCGCGCTTCTCCAGGCGCTTCACCAGCTCTGACGCCGTGCTGGCGGCGCAGTCCAGCAACTTCGCGACATCGTCGATCCGCAGCGGCCTGATGCTGCGGCCGACGAACTGCAGCACCCTGACCGCCCGATGGGAGAGATCGAAGGCATAGGGCCGCCGCGCGGCGAAATTCAGATAGGACAGCGCCTCGCCCAGCGCCGCCGCCTCGTCCGCCTGCCTGTCGGTCCCGCTCATGCCCAATCGCTCCCCTGTCGGGATTAGTAGTTGACGGGCGATTATATCGTCAAATATATATATTTCGTATCATGCGAAATATAAGAGTCCCCATGCCCTTGCCGACCCCGCCGCTCGCCCGCGCCGCCTTGTTGTGCGTCATCGCCTGCGCCTTCTTCGCCTCGGCGAATGCGCTTGGCAAGGCCGCGCAGTCGATCGTGCCGGGCCCGGACTTGCACCCATTGCAGGTGACGGCGGCGCGATTCCTGTTCGCGCTGATCGCACTGCTGCCGTTCATCGCCCAGCGAGGGCTCGGGACCTACCGGACGGCCATTCCCTTCCGGCACCTCCAGCGCGCGCTTCTGGGCGTCGCCGGCGTCACCTGCATCTTCACCGCGGTCCACGCCATGCCTCTGGCGGACGCGACCGCCATCGTCTGGGCAGCGCCCTTGTTCACGCTGGTCTTCGCGGCCTGGTTCCTCCGCGAGCATGTCGGGATCGTCCGCTGGCTGGCCGCGGGCATCGGCTTTGCGGGCGTCGCGGTGCTAATGCAGCCGACCGGGGCCGCGTTCGAACCGGCAGCGCTGATCGCGTTGGCGGCGGCGCTCTTTACCGGGGCCGAAGTCGCGACCATCCGCATTCTGGCGCGCCGCGACGCGACGCTGACCGTGCTCGCGATCAATAACACCCTGGGGGCCGTGATCGCGCTGCTGGCGGCAAGCTTCGTCTTCGTCACGCCAAGCTGGCCGCAGGCGGCGACGCTCGCCGGGGTCGGCGTCGTCATGGTGACGGGCCAGGCGATCCTATTGAAGTCGCTCGCGATTGCGGAAGCGAGCGCGATGGCGCCGTTCTATTACGCAACAATCGTCTGGTCGGCGGTGATCGGCGTCGTGGTATTCGACGAAATCCTGACCTGGCGCCTGTTCCTCGGCGCCGCGCTGATCGCGCTTGGCGGCATTGCGGTCGCCTTCAAGCGCCGGCCCGCGCTACATCGCGCTGATGCCGCCATCGACCAAAAGCTCTGATCCGGTCGTGTAGCTGCTTTCGTCCGACGCCAGGAATAGGATCGCATAAGCGACTTCCCTGGGCTCCCCGACGCGGCCGATCGGCACCTGCCGGGCGAGCTTGCGCATGGCTTCCTCGGCGCCGAAGCGTTCCCGGTGCTTGTTCAGGATCGGCGTATCGACAAATGTCGGATGCACGCTGTTGCACCGGATCTCCAGTCCTTGCCGACAGCAATGCAGCGCGACCGACTTCGACAGATGCCGAACCGCCGCCTTGGCCGAATTGTAAGCCGCCATATTGTGCCCGGCGATGTTGCCGGCGATCGAAGAGATATTGACGATCGACCCCTTGGCGCTGCCGACGCCTCCCTGGATCGTCGCGGCGATCGCCGGAATGCCATGCTTGCAGCCGAGGAACACGCCATCCAGGTCGATCGCATGGACGCGGCGCCAATCCTCCAGCGCAATCTCGGTGACCGGCTGGGTCCAGCCGATGCCAGCGCTGTTCAACAGCACATGGACGCCGCCGAAGGTCTGTTTGGCGAAGGCGAAGCCGTCGATCCAGTCCTGCTCCTGGGTGACATCAAGGCGCACGAAGACGGCTGCGTCGCCAAGCGCGTCGGCGACGGCCTTACCGCCCGCCTCGTCAATGTCGGCGATGACGACCTTGCCGCCCTCGGCGACGAACATCTCGGCGCTGGCTTTCGCCAGCCCCGACGCCCCGCCTGTCATCAACGCAATCTTACCCTGAACACGCCCCACCATCGTCGATCCTTCCCTCACATGGATTTTGTCGGACCGACTATGCCATAGCCGCCACGGGATGGGTCAATCGTCCGCTGGCGCGCGCCCGCGTTCAGACAAACCATCGCGCCATCGGCCGCATCAAGCCGCCCGCTCGAAATAGCAGGCGACCTCCAGGTGCGGCGTCCATCGAAACTGATCGATCGGCTGCGCCTCGACAAAGCGATAGCCGCCATCGACCAGCATCCGGGCGTCCCGAGCGAGCGACGCCGGATTGCAGGAGAGATAAACCACCTTCGCGGGACCGGCGATGGCCAAATGCTCGACCTGGAACGCGGCGCCGCCGCGCGGCGGGTCCAGGATCAAGCCGCCGAAGCGCTTCAGATCGGCCGCCATCAGGGGCTGGCGCGCCAGATCGCGGACAATGCCTTGCACGAAAACGCCTTTCCCTTCGGGGCTGGCCGCGCGGTTCAAGGCCGCAACCATGGCCGCATCGCTTTCGAACGCCTCGACATGCATGGGGCCAGCGAGCCGGAGCGCGAACGCGCCCCAGCCGCAGTACAAGTCCGCGACCCGGTCGACGCCAGCGAGATGCCGCGCCGCGAAGTCCGCCATAGCCGCCTCGCCCGCGGCCGTCGGCTGAAAGAAGGCGCCGGGCGGCGGGGTGACCGTGAGGCCGCCGAGGTCGATGGCCGGGCTCGCCCGTTCCGCGACAACCTCGGGCGAGTCCCGGTCGTCCGGGCGCCAGGCCAGCCGCGCGAGGCCGGATGCGGCGGCGAAGCTTGCGATCGCTTCCCGCTCCGCCATATCGAACGGGCGCTTCCGCACGATCAGAACGTCCAGACCCGCTTTCGCCGCGCGAACTTCAATGTCAGCCGCCTCGCCGGATTTCAGAATCCGGTCCATCAGAGGGCGCAATAGCGCAGGCGCATCGGCGACGCCCTCGGTCGCCGCCATGCAGCGATCCAGATCGACGATCTGCTTGCTCGCCTTGGCGTTCAGCCCGATGACGGCGCCGTCCGCCCGCCCGATGGCGGCCAGCCTGATCCGGCGCCGCCCATCCGCGATCCGCAGCATCGGACGCCTGATCTCAGGGATAAGCCCACGGGATGCAAGCGGCTGATCCAGCAAGCTTTCCTTCCATAGAATATATGGCTCGTCGGCCAGATGCTGCACCGTGCATCCGCCGCAATCGGCGGCATAGGGACAAGGCGGCTCAATCCGCTCGGCCGCCGCATCCAGCAAGGCGACGACCGCTGCCTGACGGCCATCGCCGCGCTTGGCGCCAAGCTGCACCGCCGCCCGTTCGCCGGCGAGCAATCCCGGCGCATAGACCGGCGCGCCCCGCCATTGCCCGACGCCGTCGCCGCCCGCGCCCAGGCGCTCGACCGTCAGTTCGATCTTGACCGGCGCCGGCTCGCGTCCGCGCCGGTTAGGGCTTCGTCGCCGCGACGAGGAATTCGACATTGCCTTCAGCTCCCGTGATCGGACTCTCAGTGACCCCGGCGATATGCCAACCGGCTGCATCTTCTAACCACGCGACGACCCGCTCGACGCAGGCCTGACGAACGGCTTCGTCCCGGACGACGCCATTCTTGCCGACATTGCCGCGCCCCGCCTCGAACTGCGGCTTGATCAAGGCCGCGAGCCAGGCGCCGCTGCTGGCAAATTCCAGGGGACGCGGCAGCACCGTCGCGAGGCCTATGAAGCTGGCGTCGCAGACGACGGCGCCGATCGGCTCCGGAATCTGGGATTCCGTCAGATGGCGGGCGTTGACGCCTTCCAGCACGACGACCCGTGGGTCCGTCCTCAGCCGCCAGGCCAACTGCCCTTTGCCGACATCGACCGCAAAG
Organism: uncultured Alphaproteobacteria bacterium; assembly: GCA_937891825.1. Taxonomy (GTDB): domain Bacteria; phylum Pseudomonadota; class Alphaproteobacteria; order Bin95; family Bin95; genus VMCJ01. The sequence goes on along the minus strand of CALAHN010000104.1, from coordinate 57,758 downwards.
ACCCGTTCCGCCCCGTGCGCCAGCAGCACATCGGTGAACCCGCCCGTCGAACTGCCGACATCGATCGCTGTCCGCCCGGTCGGATCGAGGCCGAAATGCTTCAGCGCATGGTCCAGCTTCAGTCCGCCGCGCCCGACCCAGGGGTGATCCTGGCCGCGCACTTCAAGCGCTGCTTCCGGGTCAATGGGCGCGCCCGCCTTTTCGACCCGGCGCTCGCCGATGAAGACCTTTCCCGCCATGATGAGGGCCTGGGCCTTAGCGCGGCTTTCGACGAGGCCGCGCGCGACCAGCGCTTGATCGGCGCGCAGTTTCGCCATCAGCCCCGAACGATCGCGCGGGCCGGACTATCCGCGACGGCCTTGAGGGCGGCCGACATGATCGATTTGGCGTCCAGACCGGCCAGGCGCACCTGCTCGGCGGGCTTGTCCTGATCGAAGAATGCGTCAGGCATCGTCATCGTCCGGATGACCAGGCCCCGGTCGAGCAAGCCATCCGACGCCAGTCGATGCAGCACAAGCGCGCCGAAGCCGCCGGTCGAGCCTTCCTCGACCGTGATAACGGCCGGATGCTCGCGCGCCAGCCGCGCCAGGAGATCGCCGTCCAGCGGCTTGGCGAACCGGGCGTCGACGACCGTCGCCGAAAGTCCGCGTTCGGCAAGCATGTCCGCCGCCTTCATGCTGTCCGCGACTCGCGAGCCATAGGCCAGGATCGCGACCGCAGTGCCTTCACGCAGGATGCGGCCCTTGCCGATTTCAAGCGTCGCGTCCGGCGCCGGCAAGGCGACGCCCAGCCCCTCGCCGCGCGGGAACCGGACGGCCGATGGCCGGTCGTCGATTTCGGCCATGGTCTGGACCATCAGCGCCAATTCGCTTTCATCGGAAGGCGCGCACAGCACGAAGTCGGGCAGACAGCCGAGATAGGCGATATCGAACGCGCCGCAATGGGTCTGTCCGTCGGCGCCCACATAGCCAGCGCGATCGAGCGCGAAGCGGACTGGCAGTTTCTGGATCGCCACGTCATGCACGATCTGGTCGTAGGCGCGCTGCAGGAAGGTCGAATAGATCGCGACGAACGGCTTGTAGCCCTCGGTCGCGAGGCCGGCGGCGAAGGTGACGCCGTGCTGCTCCGCGATGCCGACATCGAAGGTCCGCTCCGGAAAACGCTTCGCGACCTTGTCGAGGCCGGTTCCGCCCGGCATGGCCGCCGTGATCGAGACGATCCTGGGATCGCGTTCTTTCAAGGTTATCAGCGTATCGGCGAACACGCTCGTGTAGCTTGGGGCCGCCGGCTTGGCTTTTGCCTGGGCGCCGGTCGCCACATCGAAGGTCGAGACGCCATGATAGCGATCGGCCGAGGCTTCCGCCGGCTTGTAGCCCTTGCCCTTCTCGGTCAGCACATGCAGCAGAACCGGCCGGCCGCCCTGATCCTGGTTCTTCAGATGCTGCAGCACGGGCACGAGATCGGCCATCGCATGGCCGTTGATCGGGCCGACATAGTAGAACCCAAGCGCCTGAAACAACTCCCCATGCCCGACGATGCCGCGGGCCAGTTCCTCCGCCCGGCGAGCGGCTTCCTCGAACGGCTTCGGAAACAACCGCGCCACATCCTTGGCGATCGACCGCAAGCTGGAATAGGGCCTGGAGGACGCGAGACGAGAGAGATAGCCGGAGAGCGCGCCGACCGGCGGCGCAATCGACATTTCATTGTCGTTCAGGATCACCACGAGCGGCAGGCCGGAGACGCCAGCGTTGTTCATGGCTTCATAGGCCATGCCGGCCGTCATCGCGCCGTCGCCAATCACCGCGACCGCCCGCTGGCTGCTGCGGGACAAATCGAACGCCGTCGCCATGCCGAGCCCAGCCGAGATCGATGTCGAGGAATGGGCCGCGCCGAAGGGATCGTATGGGCTTTCCGTGCGCTTGGTGAACCCGGAGAGCCCGCCGCCCTGGCGCAGCGTCTGCATCCGGTCCCGCCGGCCGGTCAGGATCTTGTGGGGGTAGCTTTGATGGCTGACGTCCCAGATCAGCCGGTCGTGCGGCGTGTCGAAAACATAGTGCAGCGCTACCGTCAGTTCCACGACGCCCAGCGACGCGCCCAAATGGCCGCCGGTTTCGGCGACGCTTTCGATGGTGTCCCAGCGCAGTTCGTCCGCGATGCGCTGCAGGTCGCTTTCAGGAAATTGGCGGAGATCGGCCGGGTCGCGGATGCGATCGAGCAACGGGGTCGGGCGGCGTGTCATCGAACAGCCCCTCCTAGTTTTGACGCTGAAGCGCATAGAGCGCCGCGTCACGCAAGAGATTGGCGCTCGGCCCGAAACGATCAAGCTTCGCGACCGCCTGATCGACGAGCGCTTCCGCATAATTCCGCGCCGCCGCTGCGCCCATCGCCGCGGGCAGCGTGCCTTTGCCCTGATCCGCGTCCTTCGTCAGCTTCTTGCCGACCGCCGCCTCGTCGCCTTCGATGTCCAGAAGATCGTCGGCGATCTGGAACGCCAGGCCGATATCCAAGCCATAGCCGTAGAGCGCCGCCCGGGCCGAGCGGTCGCCGTGGGCGAGGATCGCGCCCGCCTCGGTCGAGAACGCGATCAGCGCGCCGGTCTTCTGTCGTTGCATCCGGACAATCCATCCCATGCCGCGCGCCTCAGCGCCAGCCGCCAGGTCGAGCGCCTGCCCCCCGCACATGCCGAGCACGCCAGCGGCTTTCGCCAGACCCGCCGTCAACGCAAGCCGGATACTGGCGTCGGGATGTGTCGCCGGAAGGGCGAGAATTTGGAAAGCCTGAGCCTGCAGCGCGTCGCCCGCCAGGATGGCCGTCGCTTCGTCATAGGCCTTGTGGACGGTCGGGCGGCCGCGGCGGAGATCGTCGTCGTCCATCGCAGGCAGGTCGTCGTGGACCAGACTGTAGGCGTGCAGGCATTCGACCGCCGCGCCGACATGCAGCGCGCGGACGCGGTCGCCGTTGCAGGCAAGCGCCGCGGCGACAGTCAGGAACGGGCGGAACCGCTTTCCGGGCCCGAGCGCCGCATAGCGCATGGCTTCAGCCAGGACGCCGTCCTCGGCCATTGCCGCTGCATCGGGCAACAGAGCCGACAGCAAGCTGTCGGTCTCCGCCGCGACGGACGTCAGCGCCGCTTTCAGGGCTGGGGACATCGCGACCGCGGTCAGTCGACGTCGAGGGGTTCAGTCGAGACCCCGTCGCCGGCCGCGGAAATCCGCTCGACCCGCGCTTTCGCGTGGCGCAGCTTCGCTTCGCAATGCCGGCGCAGCGCCGAGCCGCGCTCATAGGCATCGATGGCTTCATCGAGCGCGCCGCGCCCCTGCTCAAGCCGCTGAACGATGCCGTCAAGCTCCGCCAGCGCGTCTTCGAAGCTGAGCGCCTGGATGTCTTCAGGAATCGGATTAGCGGCGGGGTCTGCCATGGCGGCGCCTCCAAAATGAACGGCGCCCCCGTTCTAGCCCCTATGAGGGCGAATGTCAGCCCGGCGCGTCCATATCCATGGCATATCCGGCCGACCGGACGGTGCGGATCAGATCGCGCTCGCCTTCGCCATTGAGCGCCTTCCGGAGCCGCCGGATATGAACATCCACCGTGCGCGTCTCCACGTAGATGTCCTGGCCCCATACTGCATCCAGCAATTGCTCGCGGGTAAACACCCGTCCGGGCCGCTCCATGAAATGGCTGAGCAGCCGGTATTCGGTCGGTCCGAGATGAATGCGGCGGCCGGCGCGCTCGACCTTGTGGGCCGCCTGGTCGAGGGTCACGTTCTCGTAGGCCAGGGTGTTTTCGGCGGTCGCCGGTCGGCTGCGGCGCAAGACGGCGCGCAGTCGGGCGATGACCTCAGCCGGCGAGAACGGCTTCGTCACATAATCGTCGGCGCCGGAATCGAGGCCGCGCACGCGGTCAGCCTCCTCGCCGCGCGCCGTCAGCATGATGACCGGCAGCGACCGGGTTTCAGGCCGTTTGCGAATTCGGCGGCAGAGCTCTATCCCGGAAACGCCGGGCAGCATCCAATCCAGCAGGACTGCATCCGGCGTGCGCTCCGAAAGCGCCAGTTCCGCTTCGTCGCCGTCATGGGCGACGGCGGTTTCAAAGCCCGCCGCCTTCAAATTGTAGTCAAGCAGTTCGACAATGCCCGGCTCATCTTCGATGATCAGAATATAGGGCTCCATGCCGTCCTATCCCAGTTTCGCCGGGTCGAGCGCATCGCCGCGCGGCCGTGCCGAGCCAAGCCGCTCGCCGGTCTGAATATAGTAGATATTCTCGGCGATATTCGTGCAGTGGTCGCCGATCCGCTCCAGGTTCTTGGCGATGAACAAGAGATGCGTCGATGGCGTGATATGCCGGGAATCCTCCATCATGTAGGTCAGGCATTCCCGGAAATAGCCGTCATAGAGGCGGTCGAGATCGGCGTCCCGGTCGCGGACCGCGACGGCGGCATCCTTGTCGCCATTGGCGTAGGCGTCCAGCACAGAGCGCAGCATGTCGCGCGCCACTTCCGACAGGCGGAGGATGCCGCGAGTCTGCTCCATCGGCGGGGCCTGGGTGATGATCAACGCCCGTTTGGCGCCGTTCTTGGCATGGTCCGCGATCCGCTCCAGGGACTGGGCGATCTTCAAGGCGGAGACCACGGCGCGCAGGTCGTTCGCGACCGGCTGCCTGAGCGCCAGCATCCGCACGACTTCGTTCTCGATCTCCGCGTCCAGGCCGTCGACCCGACGGTCGGCTTCGATCGCGCGCATGGCGAGGTCGCCGTCGCGCCTAAGCAGCGCCTGAACGGAATCGGTCAGGATTGCTTCCGCATGGCCGCCCATCCGGCCGATCTTCTGGGCCAGCGTATTGATCTCTTCGGTGAAGGATCGGACGATATGATTGCTCGAATTCGGCATGATCTAGCCCTTCCTCGGCATGAAATGGCGGTCAGCCGAACCGACCGGTAATGTAGCCTTGGGTCCGTTCGTCGACCGGGTTGGTAAAGATCCGCTCCGTCTCGCCGACCTCGACCAGCACGCCAAGATGGAAGAAGGCCGTGCGCTGGGAGACGCGGGCTGCCTGCTGCATCGAATGCGTGACGATGACGATGCTGAAAGACTCGCGCAGTTCGTCGATAAGCTCTTCGATCTTCGCCGTCGCGATCGGATCGAGCGCCGAACAAGGTTCATCCATCAGGATGACGTCCGGCCGGACGGCGATGGCGCGGGCGATGCAGAGCCGTTGCTGCTGGCCGCCCGACAAGCCGGTGCCAGGCTGTTGCAGCCGCTCCTTCACTTCCCCCCAGAGGCCGGCCTTCTCAAGGCTCGACTGCACCATTTCGTCCAGGTCGTCCTTGTCCCGTGACAGGCCATGGATGCGCGGACCATAGGCGATGTTGTCGTAGATCGACTTCGGGAACGGGTTGGGCTTCTGAAATACCATCCCGACCCGTCGGCGAAGCTGCACCGCATCGATGCCGTCATCCAGGATCTCCGTCCCATCGACTTTCACCGAACCGACCACGCGACAACCGTCGATCACGTCGTTCATCCGGTTCAAGCAACGGAGGAACGTCGACTTGCCGCAGCCGGACGGCCCGATCAGGGCAGTCACTTCGTTGCGGCCGATCTCGAGATCGACATCGAACAGCGCCTGCTTCTCGCCGTAAAAGACGCTGACGTCCCTTGCGACCACCTTTGCTTTCGTCGCGCTCATATCGAACCTTTCGCCATCAGCCATATTGCTTGCTCCTACCATCGCCGTTCAAAGCGCTTCCGCAATAGAACCGCGAGCGCATTCATTAAAACCAGGAAGCCCAGGAGCGCCATGATACCGGCGCTGGTCCGCGCGACGAACGCGCGTTCGGGACTATCCGCCCAAAGGTAAATCTGGACCGGCATCACCGTTGCGGGGTCGGTAATGCCGCCCGGCACATCGACGATAAAGGCGACCATGCCAATCATCAGCAATGGCGCCGTTTCGCCAAGCGCCTGCGCCATGCCGATGATCGTGCCGGTCAGCACCCCCGGCATCGCCAGCGGCAGGACATGGTGCGTCACGACCTGCAATTTCGACGCGCCGATGCCCAGCGCCGCCTCGCGGATGGACGGCGGCACGGCTTTCAGGGCCGCCCTTGAGGCGATGATGATCGTCGGCAGGGTCATCAATGCCAGCACCATGCCGCCGACCAGCGGCGCTGATCGCGGCAATCCGAAGAAATTCAGGAAGACCGCAAGCCCCAGCAGCCCGAAAACAATCGACGGAACAGCGGCGAGGTTGTTGATATTGACCTCAATGATGTCCGTGAACTTGTTCCTCGGCGCGAATTCCTCAAGATAGACTGCCGCCAGAATGCCGATCGGGAAACTCAGGCCAAGCGTGACCAGCAGCGTCAGGAACGACCCCACCATCGCGCCCCAGAACCCTGCAAGCTCCGGTTCCCGGCTGTCGCCCGATGTCCAGAACAGCGCGTCGAACTTGGCGACCACGGCATCCTTTGCTTCCAGGGCGTCCAACCAGGCGATTTCGTTGTCCTTCACCCGCCGGTTGCTTTCCTGCTCGTCGCGGTCGATGAAGCCCTTGAGGAAGCTGTCGACGTCATCGGAGGCGATCAGCTCGACTGGGAGGCGCTGGCCAATGATCTCCGGATCGGCCTGCACCATCTTTAGTAACTGAATATCGACGCCATTGCTCAGCAAGCCGTTCAAGGCCCGTATATCGCGCCGCCCCTCGACCTCCGGGAACTCCGCTTTCAGGGCGGCCCGCGCGAGCGACGTGTAATTGGCGCTCCTCAGCGTATCCGGATCCCGCTTGCCGTCAGGGTCGATGACGGCAGGATCGAAATAGACCTCAAGCTTGAGGCTGTGCTGATAGAAGGCCGACCAACCTGTGGAGACAATCGATGTCACCAGCAAAGCCAGCATCGTCAGCGCCATCACGATTGCGCCGGCGCCCAGGAGCCGGAACCGGCGCTCCGACCGGTAACGGCGGCGCACGTGCGCAGCTTCGGCGTCAGTTACCTGGAGGCCTCGCGGCGCGACAGGTTCGTCCATCGCTTTAATCCGATCAGTCATATTTTTCTCGGTATTTCCGGACGACGCGAAGCGCGATCACATTCAACGTCAAGGTTACGAAGAAAAGCACTAGTCCTAGCGCGAAGGCCGCCAGGGTCTTGGAGCTATCGAATTCCTGATCGCCGACCAGAAGCGTGACGATCTGCACCGTCACGGTCGTGACCGCTTCGAAGGGATTGGCCGTAAGGTTCGCCGCCAGTCCGGCTGCCATGACGACGATCATCGTCTCGCCGATGGCGCGGCTGATCGCGAGCATCAGGGCGCCGACGATGCCAGGCAACGCTGCCGGCACCACCACCTGCCTGATGGTTTCTGACCGTGTGGCGCCAAGCGCATAGGAGCCATCGCGCAGCGATTGCGGAACCGCGTTCATCACGTCGTCGGACAAGGACGAGACGAACGGAATGATCATCACTCCCATCACCACGCCCGCGGCGAGCGCCGATTCCGAACTTACGTCCAGGCCAATGCCTTCGCCAAATCCTCGGATGAAAGGCGCCGCCGTTAGGGCTGCGAAGAAGCCGTAGACAACGGTCGGCACGCCCGCCAGCACTTCAAGGAGCGGTTTTGCGACGGCGCGCACCCGAGGGCTGGCATATTCCGACATGTAGATCGCCGACATCAATCCAAGCGGCGCGGCGACCAGCATGGCGATCACCGTGATCAGCATCGTGCCCGCGAAGATCGGGACCGCGCCGAAGCTGCCGCTGGCGCCGGTCTGATCGGCGCGAATGGCCGTTTGCGGGCTCCATTGCAAGCCGAACAGAAACTCGTCGAGCGGCACCCGGCTGAAAAAGCGCCATGATTCGAAGAGCAGCGAAAGCACGATTCCCACGGTCGTCAGGACCGCGATCGTCGATGCTGCGATCATCACGAATGTGGCGATACGCTCCACGCGGTTTCTGGCGCGAAAATCCAACCCCAGTTGCCGGCTCGCGAGATGCAGGCCAAATGCGGCGATGCCAGCGACGATTGCGATCATGGCATAGTCGGAATATTGCAGGAGACGCCGATAATGCTCCGCCGCGGACACGATTTCCGGCGATGGGTTTGCCCGTACAATATCGCCGGTCGCGACATTGCGGATATCGCTCATCAGGAGGGCCAGGCGATCCGGGTCCAGCGCCTGCGCCGCTTCGGGCAGGGCGCCCTGAACCAAGGCGTCAATGATGACCCCTTTGGTCGACATCCAGATCGCGCAGGCCATCAGAGCGGGCAATGCCGCCCACAGCGCGACAAACAACCCATGATAGCTGGGAAGTGAGTGCAGTCTGGACGGCGTCCCGCCAGCGACGACGACCGCCTTGCGTTGCCCCCGGACCATCCCGTAGCCCGCGATCCCTAGGACGATCAGGATCAGTAACCAAAAGTCCATCTCAACCCCAGAGATCATGACTGCCGATATAACCCGTGCCGCCAGCACAACGGCGGGGGGCGTCATGCCCCCCGCCGCCGCTGACGCTGGCTTCAGTCAACTGTGCTTACATGCTCAACGGAGACATCGATACCGCAGATTTCCGCATCTCGGCGCGTTCAGCGTCCGGCAGCGGGATCAGGCCCTTGTCGGCCAGGTAGCCCTCGTTGCCAGCGGCCTTCTCGCTCACGAACTCGCTCACATATTCCTTGATGCCCGGAACGACGCCGACGTGCGCCTTCTTGACGTAGAAGAAGAGCGAGCGAGACACGCCGTAGGAACCATCGGCAATGGCTTCAAATGTCGGCGAAATACCGCCGATTGTGGCGCCTTTGATCTTGTCGGCGTTCTGATCGAGGAAGGAGAAGCCGAAGATGCCGACCGCGGTCGGGTTGGCTTCGAGTTTCTGAACGATCAGATTGTCGTTTTCGCCGGCTTCGATGAACGCGCCGTCTTCGCGCATGGTCTCGCGGGCGGCGGCATAAGCTGCCTTGTCGCCCTTGAGCGCCTTGATTTCCGGAAATTCGTCAGCGCCTTCATGCATCACCAGTTCGACAAAAGCGTCGCGCGTGCCGGAGGTCGGCGGCGGGCCGAGGACTTCGATCTTCGTGGCCGGCAACTCGGCGCTGATCTGATTCCACATCGTATAGGGGTTGGCGACAAGCTTGCCGTCGACCGGCACCTGTTTGGCGAGCGCCATGAAAATCTGCTTCTTGGTCACGGCGAGATCGGCGCCGGCCTTGGATTGGCCAAGCGCGATGCCGTCAAAGCCGACGCGGACTTCAACGATTTCCTTGACGCCGTTCTTGGCGCAGGTTTCGACTTCCGACTTCTTGATGCGGCGGGATGAGTTGGTGATGTCCGGGAAGTCGACGCCGACGCCAGTGCAGAACAGCTTGATGCCGCCGCCCGAGCCGGTCGATTCGACGACAGGGGTCTTGAAGCTCGTGGTCTTGCCGAAGTTTTCGGCGACCGCGGTCGAGAACGGAAACACCGTCGATGAGCCGACGATCCGGATTTGGTCGCGGGCCGATGCGGCGCTCGCCGCAGCGACGCCAGCGACTGCGACGATGGCCGTCGCAAGTAAGGTTTTTTTGAACATGAAGTTCTCCATTTAGGAAAAGACGTGAAGCCAGACGCGCAAGCAATCTGCGCACGGACAGTGTCTATTCGCGATGCGAGAACGATCTATGTCAGTTTTGTTACGGTTCTGTGACGGCCGGGAAGGCCCGTGGGCTGCGGCGGCGGCAGCGAGACCGTGAAGATGCTCCCCTCGCCCCGCACGCTTTCGATCCCGAGACTGCCGCGACAGCGATTGAGAATATGCTTCACGATCGCCAGCCCAAGCCCCGTGCCGCCGATCCGGCGCGACCGAGCGACGTCAACTCGATAGAAGCGCTCCGTCAGGCGGGGAATATGTTCAGGCGCGACGCCCTCGCCCTGGTCGGCGATCGCCACCGACACGCCGCCTGCGGCATGCTCGATGCTGATCGTAACGACTCCTGCTTCCCGCCCATACTTGATCGCATTCTCCAAGAGATTCCGGAAAACCTGCTGAAGCAGATCGGCGCTGCCAGAGACGGCCGGGAGCGCCGGCGCCGCGATGACATCGATCTGCACCGCCCGCCGCTCGGCGACAGGGCCAAGTTGCTCCAGCACCGACTGGATCAGGCCAAGCAGGTCCTCGGTCGCGCCAGGGTGATCGTGCTCTTCCATCTCGATCCGTGAAAGGGACAAGAGGTCCTCGACGACTCGCGCCATGCGCGACGCCTGCTCGCGCATGATGCCGAGAAAGCGCGCGCGAGCCGCCGGATCATCGCGCGCCGGCCCCTCCAGGGTCTCGATAAAGCCGATCAAGCTGGCGAGCGGGGTGCGTAATTCGTGACTGGCATTGGCGACGAAATCGGCCCGCATCGCTTCCACTCGCCGGATCGCCGTCAGATCCTGCAGCGCGACGACCGCCGCTTCCTCGGCAGCGCCAATACGCTCCAGGCGCCCGACGATGGCCCGGTAGGAGCGGGCATGCGCATCGCCGAAATCGAAATCGACGCTCGCGGCGTCGGCGGGACCGGTAACGACGGATTCAACCGCGTCCAGCAGCTCGGGACTGCGTATGGCATCGACCAGCGGCCGCCCTGGCAGCGACGATCCGAACGCCTGCTCAGCCGCGAGATTGGCATGGGCGATCGATTGCCGGAGATCGATGACCAAGAGCGGCTCCGGAGCGGCGTCCAGCACCCGCTCCGCCGTATCGGCGCGATCTTCCAGTGCTCGTTCCGACCGGTTGACCCGCCGGCGGCTTTCGATCAAGGCCCGCGCAAAATCCGCGCCCATCGGCGTCCGCCGGGCGATCGGCGCGGACGCCAGTTCCTCATCGCCGATCGAGCGCGCCCGTTCGACGAGTTCGCCCACATCCGCCGCCCACGGCCAGGCGGCGACCGCGCCGATGACAAGCGACAGCCCGATGCCGAGCAGCGCCTGCCAAAAGGGCACGGCGCCCATCGCCCACACGCTCAGGCTGACCGCGCAGCCCGAGGCGGACGCAACGAGCGCCATGCCGATCAAATGGGCGGGAATGCCCCTTGGACCAGCCATGGCGCCCCGCTATCCGTTTAGTCTTCGACGGCGTGCGCGGCGAGCGCGGCCAGGTTCACCATCTCGGAAACCGTCGACCCCATCGGCACGATCTGGGCCGATTTGGCCAGGCCCATCAGCGACGGCCCGATCACGTTCGCGCCGCCCAGAACCTTCAGCAGTTTGGCCGAAATGTTGGCCGACTGCAGCGCCGGCATCACCAGCACGTTCGCCGAGCCGGTCAGGCGGGAGAACGGATAGTGCTTGGCGCGCAGGTCATCGACCAACGCGACATCGGCCGTCATGTCGCCTTCATATTCGAAATCGACGTTGCGGCTATCCAGTATCTTCACTGCTTCCCTGACCCGCTCGGCCGAGACCCAGTTCGGGTTGCCGAAATTCGAGTAGGACAGGAGCGCGACGCGCGGCTCATAGCCCATTCGCTTGGCGGCTGCAGCGGCGGAACAGGCGATATCGGCCAGTTCTTCCGAGGTCGGCACTTCATGCACATGGGTATCCGCCATCAGCACAGTCCGTTCGCGGGCGACGATCGTCGTCAGACCCATGGCGGTCTCGCCCGCCTTGGTCGGCAGCACGGCCGTCACTTCCTCGAAGCACACGGAGAAGCTGCGGGTGAGCCCGGTCAGCATCGCATCGGCATCGCCAGCCGCGACCATGCAAGCCGCGAAGATATTACGGTTCTGGTTGACCATGCGCTGGCAGTCGCGGCGCAGCATGCCTTTGCGCTGCATCCGCTCGTACAGATAATCCGTGTACTTCTCGTTGTTATCGGAGATCGCCGCGTTATGGATCTCCATACCGGGATCTTCGCGGCCGGCCGCTTTCATGGCGGCGCGCACCTGCGCTTCCCGGCCGATCAGGATCGGCGTGCCCAGGCCCTGGTCCTTGAACGCGATGGCCGCCCGGATCGTCCGCTCTTCCTCGCCCTCGGCGAAGACGACGCGGCGGGGTTTCGAGCGGACAGAGGCGAACACCCGCGACATTGCGGACAATGTCGGATCGAGACGCGCCGCCAACTGCCGCCTGTAGGCGTCCCAGTCCTCGATCGGCTTGCGGGCGACTTCGGTCTCCATCGCCGCCTTGGCGACGGCGATCGGGATCGCCGTGATCAGGCGCGGATCGAAGGGCGTCGGGATGATGTACTGGCGGCCGAAGGACAACTTGCGGCCCTGATAGGCTTCAGCCACTTCATCCGGCACGTCTTCCCGGGCCAGTTCGGCCAGGGCCTTGGCTGCCGCCAGTTTCATCTCGTTGTTGATGGCGCGGGCGCGCACGTCGAGCGCGCCGCGGAAAAGATACGGAAAGCCCAGGACGTTGTTCACCTGGTTCGGATAATCGGAACGGCCCGTCGCGATGATGATGTCGTCGCGGGTCGCCAGCGCGACCGCCGGCTCAATCTCCGGGTTCGGATTGGCCAGCGCGAAGACCACTGGGTCCCTGCCCATGGTCAGCAGCATCTCGGGCGTCAGCGCGTCGCGCACGGAAACGCCGAGGAAAGCGTCCGCGCCCTTGACCGCATCTGCGAGCGTCCGCGAGTCTGTATCGACGGCGTGGCCGGACTTCCATTGGTTCATGCCGTCGGTGCGGCCTTTGTAGATCACGCCGCGGCTATCGCAGAGCGTCACGTTTTCGTTGCGCGCGCCGAAATTCTTGATGAGCTCGACGCAGGAAATCGCCGCGGCGCCAGCGCCGTTCACGACGATCTTCATGTCTTCAAGCTTGCGGTTGGTCAGAAGCGCGGCATTCATCAGACCGGCCGCGGCAATGATCGCAGTGCCGTGCTGGTCGTCATGGAAGACCGGCACATCGCAGAGTTCGCGCAGCCTCTGCTCGATGATGAAGCATTCCGGCGCCTTGATGTCTTCCAGGTTGATGCCGCCCCAGGTCTTGTGCATCAACTTCACGCACATGATGAATTCCTCGACGTCATAGGTATCGAGCTCGATATCGACGCCGTCGATGTCGGCGAAGCGCTTGAACAGCACCGCCTTGCCTTCCATCACCGGCTTGGAGGCCAAGCTGCCGAGGTCGCCGAGGCCAAGCACCGCGGAGCCATTTGAAATGACGGCGACCGTATTGCCCTTCGAGGTGTAGTCGTAGGCGGTTTCTTCATTGTCGAAAATCTCGAGGCATGGAGCCGCGACGCCCGGCGAATAGGCCAGGCTCAACTGATACTGCGTCGTCACCGGTTTGGTCGGCGCCAGCGCGACCTTGCCCGGCCGCCCGCTCGAGTGCATCCGCAGCGCTTCAATATCCAACGCGGAGTGTTGCCGACTATACTTCTTTTCCATTGCGCCCTTACAAGCCGACTGGCGGCTCGCCCCCCTGTTATGATCTTCGTTCGATAGAATACACGATAGCAGCGTCGACCGTCACCGCGATAGCCGTTAAGCGCGTTTCCACAAGGCGGAACCTGCAATATGCTCATTCCATTGCGAAACAATGACGTTTTGAAGGGCGAACACTCATGGCGACATTTGTCCTGGTGCACGGCGCCTATCACGGCGGCTGGTGCTGGCGCGATGTCGCCCGGCATTTGCGCGCCGCCGGGCATGAGGTCTTCACGCCGACCCTGACCGGACTCGGCGAGCGCAGCCACCTGCTATCGCCGGCGGTGAATCTGTCGACCCACATCGCCGATGTGATGAACGTCCTGATCTGGGAAAACCTCAAGGATGCGGTGCTTGTCGGCCATTCCTACGGCGGCATGATCGTCACTGGGGTCGCCGACCGCGCCGCCGACCGAATCAGGGATATCGTCTACCTGGACGCCATCGTGCCCGAGGACGGGCAATCTACCCTGGACGTGCAGCCGCCCGGACGGCGCCAATGGATGGCCGAGCGGGCGATCGCGAACGGCGGCATCGCCGGCGCGCCGGTCGATGCGGAAGTCTACGGCGTCTTCGATCCAGCCGGGAAAGCCTGGGTCAACGGCAAGTGCACGCCGCAGCCCTTCGCCGCCCTCAGCGAAAAGATCCGGATCTCGGGCCGGCCTGCTGAACGGATCGCGTCGCGGCTCTATATCCTTTGCACGGACCCGCCGCTGCCCTACTTGCGGCAGTTCTACGATGCAGCCCAAGGGGCTGCGGGATGGGAGACGATGGAAATGCCGACTGGCCATGACGCGATGGTGACCGAACCGGCCCGGCTCGCCGCAATCCTGTTGGGCAGGGCCTGATGCGAGCGCGCACAGCCCTGATGCTGGCCCCATTCCTGGTATTCGCCGGGCCAGTCTATGGCGACGAACCGGATCTCCGCGATGGCCGCAAAGCCGTCCGCACCTGCGTGGCCTGCCATCATTTCACCCGGGACGTGCAGAAGTTCGGTCCGCCGCTCGTCGATGTAATCGGGCGTCCGGTCGCCGCCGACAAAACTTATGCGTATTCCCCCGCCCTGAAGGCGCTCGGCGGCGTCTGGACTGAGGAGAGGCTCGCGGCCTTCCTCAACAATCCGAACGAATACACGCCAGGAACGACGATGAAGTTCCCCGGCTTCAATGATATGACGCGCGCCCGAAACGCCGCGGCCTTCATCGCGCGCAGCCAGAAGTAGCTCGATGGCGCCGACGCTAACCCGGCTGGACGCGCTGGAAGCGCTCGCCGCGACCGTCCAGGACGACTTGCGGCGCCTGGGCGAGCCTGCCCGGCCCTGGCCGACGACGCCCGCCGGCGTCGACCATGACGTGCTGATCGTCGGCGCCGGCCAATGCGGCCTCGCAGCCGCCTTCGCGCTCAAGCGCGCGGGCATCGGCAATCTCGGGATCGTCAGCGCCGACGCGGCCGGTCAGGAAGGTCCCTGGCGCAGCTTCGCCCGCATGCCGACGCTTCGCTCGCCCAAGCACGCGCCCGGCCCGGAACTTGGGCTGCCGTCCCTCGCCTATGAAAGCTGGCATGTCGCCTGTTACGGCCAACGGGACTATGCCGCGCTCGACCTGATCCGGACGGAGGACTGGGCGCGCTATCTCGACTGGTTCCGCAGCGTGACCGGCCTCTCGATCGATCAGGGCCGGCGGATGACGGCGCTCTCTGGGAACGAAGCTTCCGTCCGCGCCCAGTTCGCAGACGGCGGCGCGCTCACGGCGCGTCAGGTCGTATTGGCGACGGGGATGGCCGCCCTCGGCGCGCCCAGAATGCCGGACCTATATAAAGCGCTGCCTGAGACTATCCGTTTAAGCTGTTATGACGGCATAGATTTCAGCATCATGATCGACAAGCGTGTTGCAATTATCGGCGCTGGCTCCACGGCGTTCGACAACGCGGCGGCGGCGCTTGAAACTGGGGCTGGATCGGTCGATCTCTATTGCCGGGCGCCGGATCTCCGCGCGATCAACCACATGAAGGGCGTCTCGGATTATGGCGCAGTCGCCCATTGGGCGGATTTCGACGATGCGACGCGCTGGCGCCTGGCGCGTCTCGGCCTCAGCCGCGCGGCGCCGCCGATCCGGCCGACCGTCGAACGGGCGACGCACTTCGGGAATTTCCGCATCCTGACGAACGCGGCTGTGACCGCCGCCGTCGCCGAGGGCGACAGGGCGCGGCTGACGGCGGGCGGACGTGACCGGCGCTATGATTATGTGCTGATCGCGACGGGCTATGGGATCGACGCCGCCGCGCGCCCCGAACTCAGCCAGGTTTTCGCCCACATGGCCCGGTGGCAAGACCGCTTTGTGCCGCCAGCCGGCGGTGCCGACGCCACGCTCGCTGCCTTCCCCTACCTCACGCCAGGCTTCGCTTTCATGGAACGCCAGCCGGGCGCAGCCCCCTGGCTCGTCCGCCTCCGGCTCTTCGCCGGCCCGGCTGTCGTCAGCATGGGGCGGATTGTCGGCGAAAGCGGCAATCTGAAATATGGCGTCCCGCGCCTCGCGACCGCCATCGCCCAGGCGCTGGCGCTGGAGGACCGAACCGCCCTCTATGAGCGCGCCGCCGCCTATGACACGCGGGAGACCACCCCCGCCGACTATGCGGCGAACGTGATCGATGCGGCGACGCCCCCCGAGAGCGGTTCGATCTAGCCTCCGAACGCCGCGCGCATATCCATGATCTGCGCCATCTGTTCGGCATCGTCGCCGACCGGTCGGATGCAGAGATGGCGGCACCCGGCGTCGACAAAGCCCGCGATCCAGCCAGCCACGTCGGCGGGCGCGCCGGCGAACGCCGCTTGATGGCCGCGGAGATGGGCGGCGGACTGGTTGTAATAGGCTTCCAGATAGGCGTCGAGCGACGCCTCGGCCTTCGCGGCGTCCGGGTCGATGGCGACGGTCAGATACATCGCCGGCGTGATCGCATCCGGATCGCGTCCCGCGGCTTCGGCATAGGCGCGCACTTTCGCCAGATTGGCGGCAAATACTTGCGCGTCGCTCGGCCCCGATGGGAACCAGCCATCGAAATAGCGTCCGGCGCGCAGCAATGCGCTCTCCGCCGAGCCGCCGCCCCAGATCGGCGGGCCGCCGGCGCGGAAGGGCGTCGGCGCCACGACCGCATCCTCGACCTGCCAGAGACCGTCCCAGGAGACTGGCCCGTCCCCGGCCCAAAGCGCTTTCATGAGCCGCAGCCCTTCCAGCATGCGCCCGATGCGCTTCTCGAACGGCACGCCTGTCGCCTGGAACTCGCGGCGGATGGCGGGCACGTCGCGCGCCGTGCCGACGCCCAGGATCAACCGTCCCTCGCTCAATTGATCGAGCGTCGCCGCCTGATGGGCGAGCAACACGGGATGGCGCAGCATCGGCAGCAGCACGGCCGTGCCAAGCTCGATCCGCTCCGTCACGGCGGCGACGCCCGCGAGCATGGTCAAGGCGTCATGGCGCGGCTTCGCCGTCACCGAATCGCCGATCCAGACGCTATCGAAGCCGAGCGCCTCCGCCTGCTGGGCCAGCTTGACGACAGGCCGAGCGCTTGGTTCGCCGACCATGATCCGCTCCCGCGTCGGCAGCAGATATCCGACCTTGACGGCGGCGCTCATCGATGGGCTCCGATAAAGTTCTTGATCGCGTCGATCTGATCCGGCTGGGTCAAGCCAGGGCAATGGCCGACGCCGGGGACTGCGTACACGGCGCTCTTCGGGCCGGTTTTGGCCATCCGGTCGACCGTGTCGGCCAGCAGGAGCTTCGAGTCCGTGCCCCAGATCGTCAGCGTCGGCGCCGTAATCCTGGGCCAGAGTTCCCAATTATCCGTGTCGACGATCGGCGCGTTCGAAGCGAGGCCGGGGTCGTAGTGCAAGGTCCACTGGCCGTCGTCGAGCTGGCGCAGCGAGTCCCGCCCGAACTTCTGCCAGTCCTTGTCGCTGAACGGTCCGAACGCGCTCCGCGTCTCGCGGATGTAGGCGATGGCCTCGGCTTCGGTCGCGAAGCGCGGGTCCTTGCCGAAGTTCGCCTGATTGTCGCGCCGGCCGGATGCCGGGATGAACGGCCCGATATCGTTCAGGACAAGCGCCTTGATCGGCGCGCCCGCCTTGGCCGCGAGCCGCATGCCGATAATGCCGCCCATCGAGGTGCCGATCCAAGCGACCCGGTCGACGTTCGCATGCGCCAGGAAGTGCGCGGCGACGCTGTCATAGACCGCGTAGCCATAGCGCGACTTGTCATCCAGCCAATCGCTCCGGCCGCGCCCCGGCATATCGATCGCAAGCACCCGCCAGTCCGGCGCGAGCGCCGCCGCCAGATCGTCGAAATCATTGCCGTTCCGGGACAGGCCGTGGACGCAGAGCGCGACATTCGGATTGTCGGCAGCGCCCCATTCCCGATAGGCGACGGCGATGTAGGCGTCGATGGCGAGCGCCTTGAAGGTCTTGTCCGTATATGCCGCCATGGCTCAGCCCTCCAGAAACGTCGTGATGCGGTCGATTTCGCCCTGGCTCATCAGCGCCGGCGCGTGGCCGACCCCGGCGAGCACATATTCCTCGGCCTTGGGGCCTTCCGTACGCATTCTGGCGGCGGTCGCGGCCGAAAGCAGGTCGCTCTCTGCGCCGCGCAGGACCAGGACCGGGCATTGGATCGCTGGCCAAAGGAACCATAGATCCACGTCGACCGGCTCGTTCGCCTTGAACGACCAGGCGAGCTTCGGATCGTAGTTCATGGTGATCGCTCCGTTAGCGCGGGTCCGAAGCGAGACCTCGACGAACCGCCGACGCTCATCAGCGTCCATCGGCCCGAATTTGCCCGTCACCTTGTCGACGGCCGCCTTGGCTTCGTCGAACGACGCATAGCTCGGGTCGCCGCCGACATAACCCTTGATCCGGGCAAGACCGGCCTGATCGAGGAAAGGCCCGATATCGTTCAGGACCAATCGCTTGATCGGCGCGTTCCGGCCGGCCGCGATGAACTGGCTGATAATCCCGCCCATGGATGTGCCCACCCAATAGACGTCCTTGCCGCCCAGCCGCGCGATCAGTTGGCTCATGTCGCTGATATATGTGGGGAAATCGTAGCCGCGCTCCCCCAGCAGCCAGTCGCTCCGGCCGCGGCCGACAATATCCGGCGCGACCACCCGCCAGCCGCGGCCCGCGAGCACCGCGGCCAGATCGTCGAAGTCCCGGCCGTTCCGGGTCAAGCCGTGGACGCAGATGACGGTGCGCTCGGAGTCTGCCGGCCCCCACTCCCAATAATGGATTTTGTGAAAGCCTTCCGGCCCCAGACTTTGAAAACTGCGTGACCTTGGCGCCATGGCTGACTAGTCTCCCCCGTTCATCGCTTCGATTTAGCCTAGCCTCCATGGGGAGCCAATTCCATGTCCGTTTCCGGCCCGTTCAACGGCGTCACCGTCATCGACCTCACCCGCGTGCTCGCGGGACCGTTTTCCACCATGATCCTCTCCGACCTGGGCGCCCGGGTCATCAAGGTCGAAACGCCCGGACAGGGCGACGACGCCCGCGAATACGGACCGTTCGTCAACGGCAAGTCCGCCTATTTCGTCTCGGTCAACCGGGGCAAGGAATCCATCGCCCTCAACCTCAAGGACGAGGGCGACCGCGCCATTTTCGAGAAGCTCCTGGCCGCCGCCGACATCATCGTCGAAAACTACCGCCCCGGCACGATGGAAAAGCTGGGCTATGGCTGGGAAGACCTGCACCAGAAGTTTCCGCGGCTGATCTATGCGGCATGCTCCGGCTTCGGCCACACCGGCCCCCATTCGACGCGGCCCGCCTATGACATGGTCGTGCAGGCGATGGGCGGCATCATGTCGATCACCGGCCAGCCCGGCGGCGAGCCGACCCGCGTCGGCATGTCGATCGGCGACATCGGCGCCGGCCTCTACACCACCATCGGCATGGTGACCGCGCTCTATGATCGGGAGCGCACCGGCGAAGGCCGCAAGCTTGATATCGGCATGCTCGATTGCCAGATGGCCTTCTGCGAGAACGCCATCGCCCGCTATGGCGCGACCGGCGAGATCCCGGGGCCGCTTGGCGGCCGCCATCCGTCGATCACGCCGTTTCAGACCTTCAAGACCCTGGACGGCCACATGATCATCGCGGCCGGCAACAATGTCATGTTCCACCGCTTCTGCGACATCATCGGCCGCCCCGACCTCAAGGACGATCCACGTTACGAGAGCAATCGGACCCGCAACGAAAACCAGCCGGCGCTGGAGGCTGCGATCGAAGGCATCCTCGCGACCAGGAGCACGGCCGACTGGCTGGCCGAACTCGACCCCGCGGGCATCCCGGCGAGCGGCATCAACAATGTGGCGCAGGTGATGGCGCACCCGCAGGCGGGCCCGCGCCGCATGGTGATCGAAGTCGACGACCCGAAGGTCGGCCGCCTGAAAGTCGCGGGCAACCCGGTCAAGATTTCCGGCTATGACGACCCGCTGGAACGGCCGACGGCGCCCGATGTCGACCAGGACCGCGCCCGCATTCTGGCCGAACTCGGCATCGCATAACGGCAGGAAGTATGGCGGCAGGGAATCCGCCAGACTCCCTAGCCCGCCGTTTCCACCAACCGGCGCATGGCGGCGTCGACTCCGCCCGACTGGTGCGGCACGCCTGCCAGCTTCAAGCCCATTTCGACGGCCGCCAACGTGCCCATTAACAGGGGTTCATTCACATCGCCCAGATGCCCGATGCGGAAGACCTTGCCCTTGATCTTGCCGAGGCCGTTGCCGAGCGACACATCGAAGTTCTTCAAGATGGCCGCGCGAAGCGCATCGGCGTCATGCCCGTCGGGCAGGCGGACGGCGGTCAGCACGTTCGATCGCTCCTCGGGGACTTCGCACTGGATTTCCAGACCCCAGGCCTGGGTCGCGTGGCGGGCGGCGTCGGCAAGGCGGCGATGGCGCGCCCAGGCGGCCTCCAGGCCCTCCGCCAGTATCTGATCGACCGCCGCGCGGAGGCCATAGAGCAGATTGGTCGCAGGCGTATAGGGAAAGTAGCCCGTCGCGTTCAACTCTAGCATCGCTTGCCAGTCCCAGTAGGACCGGCGCATGCCGCCGGCCCTGGCGACGGCGAGCGCTTTCTCGCTGACCGCATTGAAGCTGAGGCCCGGCGGCGTCATCAGCCCCTTCTGGGAGCCGGCGACCGTCACATCGACGCCCCAGGCGTCATGCTCGTAGGGCATTGAGCCGAGGCCGGAAATCGTGTCGACCAGCAGCAGCGCTTCATGGACCGTGGCGTCGATCGCCTTCCGCACGTCGTGAACGCGGCTGGTCGCGCCGGTCGAGGTTTCGTTGTGGACCATGCAGACCGCGCGGATCTCGCCCTTGATGTCCGCCTTCAGCCGGGCGGCGACAGCGCCCGGATCGACGCCGCGCCGCCAGTCGCCCGGAATGAATTCCGCCTTGATATCCAGCCGTTCGGCCAGTTCCCGCCAGAGCGTCGCGAATTGGCCGGTCTCCGCCATCAAAACGACATCGCCTGGCTGGAAGAGATTGACGAGCGCCGCCTCCCACGCCCCAGTGCCCGACGACGGATACATGATGACCGGACGTTCGGTCCGAAAGACCTTGCGCAAATCCGCCAACAGCGTCTTTGCAAAGACGCCGAATTCCGGCCCGCGATGATCCATCGTCTGGCGCGCCATGGCGTGCAGAACGGCGTCCGGCGCGCTGCTCGGGCCCGGAATTTGCAGGAAATGCCGGCCGACACGTGCGGTCATGAATGCGCCCTCCAGAAAACTTTGGCGCTCGCTCGCGGGCGCTCTATGATGAATGGCCTTGTTTATGGAGCGGAACCGCCATGCCTGCAAACGGCAGCCGACCGAAAGTTTTCGTCACGCGAAAATTGCCGGAATCCGTCGAAACCCGGATGATGGAGCTATTCGATGCGCGCCTCTCGGAGGATGACGCGCCGCTGAGCAAGGAACGCCTGATCGCCGTCATGGGCGAAGCTGACATACTGGCCCCGACAGTCACCGACCGGATCGACGCCGACGTCATCGCCGCCGCCGGACCGCGCCTGAAATTGATCGCGAACTATGGCGCCGGCGTCGATCACATCGACCTGGAAGCCGCGAAGGCCAAGGGCCTGATCGTGACGAATACGCCCGGCGTCCTGACCGAGGATACCGCCGATATGGCGATGGCCCTGATTCTGGCGGTCGCCCGGCGCATCGGCGAAGGCCAGCGCCTGGTCCGCGCCCAGCACTGGGAAGGTTGGAGCCCGACCGGCTTGATGGGCAGGACGGTGCGCGGCAAACGGCTTGGCATCGTCGGCATGGGCCGCATCGGCGCGGCGCTCGCCCGCCGCGCCCGCGCCTTCGGCATGGCGATCCACTATCACAACCGCCGCCGCGCCGCCGATGAGATCGAGCGCGAGCTTGAAGCCACATACTGGGACAGCTTGAACCAGATGCTGGCGCGCATGGACGTGATTTCCGTCAATTGCCCGCGCACGCCCGGCACCTTTCACCTGCTGAACGGACCGCGCCTGCAAATGGTGAAGGCCGGCGCCATTATCATCAACACCTCCCGCGGCGACGTCATCGAGGAAGCAGCCCTGGTGCGCGGCCTCGCCTCCGGCCGGATCGGCGGCGCCGGCCTCGATGTCTATGAGCATGAGCCCCTGGTGACGCCGAAGCTTCTGAAGATGGAGAATGTCGTGCTGACTCCGCACATCGCCTCCGCGACGGTCGAGAGCCGGATCGCCATGGGCGAGAAGGTCATCGCCAACATCAAAGCCTTCGCCGACGGCCACCAGCCGCCGGACCGCGTGCTGCAGAGCATGTTTTAGATCGACAGATTGCCTGAACGCGCCATGCGCTAGCCGCGCCGCACGTCATTCAGGCACATCAACTGCACCGACATGTGCCGATAGCGCGGATGCGGGCCGTAGCCGATGCCGATGCTTTTGAAGTCCTTGCGGAACAGGCCCTTGCGGTGGCCGCGGTCCGGCACCCCGTCATCGACCAGGAGCTGGATGACGATATCCCGGGCCGATCGGCTGCCATAGCTGATGTTCTCGCCGCAGTAGGGCGTACCGGTCACATGACGGGCGGCGCGGGACCCCGGGTTCGAGCCATCCTCGCCGATATGGCCCGTGTCGCCGGTCTGTCCCTGGTCATTGGCGTGGTCCTGCGCGCTCCTGGAGAGGCACGTCGATAGCTCCAGCGGCGGGGCGGACGGCGCGGTATTCAGAAACGCAATCGCCTCATCGACCGCGGCCTGACCCTCCTTGGTTTCGATCAGGTAGCCGTCTTTCAGGAAGATCCCGTCCTGCATGTCCTTGAACCCCGCCTTGACAAGCGGCGCATACTCGGAGGGATTTCGGCGCAGCCGGTTGATCTCGCCGAGCAAGGCAAGCGCTTCCGCGTCTGAGCCGACGCCGCTCCGGCAAAGCAACGGTGGCGAGCCGGAGGCCGCCGCACCCTCTTGATCCGGTCCGACGGGCGGGTCGGGCGGCGGCGCGCAGGCAGCGAGCGCCAGAATGCCGCCAAATGCGATCATCCAGGCGCCGCACCGCCGCGAACAACCGCGCCGGCCGCGCGCCTCAATCATATTCGATGGCTTCACGGCGATAGCGCGTGATCAAGGCAGGAATTGGCGCATCCGCGGCTTGCGGCAGCCGCGCGCCGGTCGTCACCAGTTCCAGCGCCGTCGCCAGGGCGCCGCGGGTCGGCGACGGCGTCCGCGGCAGTTGCATTGCATCCCGGATCGGAATCCACTGCAGGTCGACCAACTCCCCGGTGCCGCCGATGACGCCGTGGGTCGCGTCCGCATCCACCAGAAAGAAGCGGGCGTCGAAGCGGCGAAAATTGTCGGGCGGCGTCACGGCGCGGAAGATGTAGTCGAGCGCGCCGGGGGTCGGCGCAAAGCCGGTCTCGACAAAGGGCCGCCAGTCAGGCGTCACCGCATCCAGATCGAGCGCGTCGGCGTGCGGCTGGCCGATGATCAGGCCCGTCTCCTCAAACGTCTCCCGGATGGCGGCCAGCGCCAGCGCCCGCGCCAATCGCACGCTGGCGCGGCGCCGGCGCGTCAGGCGCTGAACCGTTTCCGGCGCCAGCGCGTCCGCCGCCGGCGCCAAATGATCCTCGGGGTCGACGCGCCCGCCGGGGAAGACAAACGTGTTCGGCATGAACTTGTGGGCGGCGCTCCGATGGCCCATCAGCACCGTCGGCCCCGAAGGCGTCCGCCGGACGATCAGCGCCGTTGCGGCATGAATCGGTTTCGGCAAGGGCGCGCCGGGCGCCCGGCGCTGGGATTGATGCAGTTTGCGCTCGCTCATCGGTCGGCCTCCAAGCCAAGTCGCTCGGCCAGGGCCGCGCCAAAATCTTTCGTGAGAAGCTTGCCGCCAAGGTCCGCCGTCCGAAGCGACGGCGTCGCCAGCATCCGGTCCAGGCCCTGGTCGAGCGCCACGGCGGCTGCCGTCAGGCCGTTGTCGGACCGCCGCGCGCCCAGGTCCTGAAGCAGCATCGCGGTCGACCGCAGGATCGATCCGGGGTTGGCGATCCCCTGCCCCGCAATATCCGGCGCCGAGCCATGGGCGGCCTGGGCGAGCGAAACGTCGTCGCCTCGATTGAGGGAGCCGGCCAGACCAAGCCCGCCAGTCACCTCCGCCGCCAGATTGGAAAGGATATCGCCGTACATGTTCGAGCAGAGGACCACGTCGAAGCTTTCGGGCTTCCGGACCAGATCGGACGCCATGGCGTCGACATGGACGTCATCGACCCGGATATCGGGATACTGCTTGGCCACGGCCTCGGCCGTATCGAGGAACAGGCCGCAGGTCATTTTCAGGACGTTGGCCTTGTGCACGACGGTGACGTGTTTCCGCCGCGCGCTCGCCATCGCAAAAGCGACATGGGCGATGCGCGCGCTCGCCTGGCGGGTGATCTTCCGGACGGCGAGCGCTGTGTCCGCCGTCGGCATGAACTCGCCGCCGCCGAGCGCCATGTTGCGGTCCGCATAGAAGCCTTCGGTGTTCTCGCGCACGATCACGAGATCGACCCCAGGCTTGAGCGCCGGCGCGCCCTCGGCGGAGCGGCTGGGGCGAATGTTCGCAAAGAGATCGAGGTTCTTGCGCGCGCTGGCCGAGGGGCCGACGCCCCCTTCCTCTGGCGGCGGATATGCGGCCGTATCGGTCGGCCCCATGATGACGCCGTCGGCCTGACGGCAGGCGGCTTCCGTCGCCGGGCCCCAGGTCGCGCCCTCCTTCTTCAAGGCGGCAAAGCCGATGTCGCGACGGGTCAGCCGGACATTCAGGCCGAATCGCCGATCCAGCGCTTCCAGCGCCTGCTCCGCGACATCGACGATTTCCGGCCCGATGCCGTCGCCGGGCAGGATGAGAATATTCAAGGCCATTCAGATTGTCCGATCCAATTTTCCAGGCCGTCCCGCGAACCGGGACGGATTTTCATTTTTGGCGGCGCGAGGCGCGGCGCATCATTGACAAGGCCGCTCGCATCATGCGCTTTGCCCCATGAATCGGGCGGCGCTTGCAGCATGCCCGTTGAACATTGCCGGGGGAAGACGCCATGACTGACGCGCCGAAACATATTGAAACCATCGTCCTGCATGCCGGTCATCGGGGCGATGCGAGCACGGGCTCCGTCGCCGTGCCGATCCACCAGACGACATCCTTCCAGTTCAAGAGCGCCGAGCACGCCGCCAACCTGTTTGCGCTGGCTGAATTGGGCAATATCTACTCGCGCATCATGAACCCCACATGCGACGTGCTGGAACAGCGGGTCGCGGCGATGGAAGGCGGCGCGGCCGCTCTTGGCCTCGCTTCCGGCCAAGCCGCAAGCGCCTTCGCCATCCAGAATATCGCCAAGGCCGGCGACAACATCGTCTCCTCGACCGATCTCTATGGCGGCACCTGGAACCTGTTCGCGAACACGATGAAGGACATGGGCATAGAGGTCCGCTTCGTCGATCCGACCGACCCCGAAGCCTTCCGCCGCGCGACCGACGACAAGACCCGGGCCTATTATGCCGAAACCCTGCCGAACCCGAAGCTGCACGTCTTCCCGATCGCGGAAGTCGCCGCCATCGGCACGCCGCTTGGCATCCCGCTGATCATGGACAACACCGCCGCCGCCGGCATCTGCCGCCCATTCGAGCACGGCGCCGCCATCATCGTCTATTCGACGACGAAGTATATCGGCGGCCATGGCACCTCCATCGGCGGCCTGCTGGTCGATAGCGGCGCGTTCGACTGGGAAGCGCACCCGGAGCGCCAGCCCTACCTGAACCAGCCCGACCCGAGCTATCATGGCGCGATCTGGACCCAGGCCGTGAAGGGGATCGGCCCCGTCGCCTACATCATCAAGGCGCGGACGACGCTGCTGCGCGACCTTGGCGCCGCCATGTCGCCATTCAACGCCTTCATGTTCATCCAGGGTCTCGAGACCCTGCCCTTGCGGATGGAACGGCATTGCCAGAACGCGACGGCGGTCGCGACCTGGCTGGCGAAGCATCCGGCGGTCGAGCAGGTCATCCACCCGAGCCAGCAGTCCGGCGAAGTGCGCGCCCGCGCCGACCGGTATCTCGGCGGCCAGTATGGCGGCCTCTGCGGCATGGTGCTGAAGGGCGGCAAGGACGCTGGGGCCAAGTTCATCGACAGCCTGAAGCTGTTCTTCCATGTCGCCAATATCGGCGATGCACGAAGCCTCGCCATTCACCCGGCGACGACGACGCACAGCCAGTTGTCCCCCGAAGACCAGGCCGCAACCGGTGTCTCGCCAGGCTACGTGCGCCTGTCGATCGGCATCGAGCATATCGACGATATCATCGCCGACCTCGATCAGGCGCTTTCCGGCCTCTGATCGACGGGCATAATCGCGGCGGCGCAGGGGAACCCTCCTGCGCCGCCGTTATTTTGTCCTGGCGTATTGCACGGCGGCCCGGCCGACGGTTTCCCGGGCGATGATCAACTTCGACACCTGGGCCGTGCCGTCGCCGATTTCGAGGCCCATCACATCGCGCAAGCGCTGCTGATGCGGCAGGTCCCGGCTGTAGCCCAGATGGCCATGGGTCAACAGGCACTGATGGATCGCGTCGACCGAGACCTTCGGTCCCATCCACTTCACCATCGCCGCTTCTTTCGTGTGCGGCTGGCCGTTGTCGCGGAGCCACAGGCATTCATAGGCCAGAAGCCGGGCGGCGCGGACCTGGGCGTCCGCTTCCGCCAAGGGAAAACTGACGCCCTGATATGAGGCGAGCGGCGCCCCGAAGGCATGGCGCTCAATGGTATAGGGCCAGGTCTCGTCCAGCGAGGCGCGCGCCGCGCCAAGGCATTGCAGCGCGATCAGGGCGCGGGAGTAGTCGAAGCCCTGCATGACGCGAATGAAGCCCATGCCTTCATCGCCGACGCGCTGGGCGTCCGGAACGCGGACCTCGTCGAACCAGACGGAGCCGCGGCCGACGGACAAGCTGCCAAGGTCGTCATAAGCCGAACGGGATATCCCCGGCGCGTCGAGCGGGACCCAGAACGCCGTCACGCCACGGGCGCCGCTGTCCGGCGCGCCCGTCCGCGCCGCGACAAGGATCGCGTCCGCCTGATTGGCGCAGGAGATCGAAGCTTTCTCGCCGCTCAGCAGCCAATCGTCGCCGTCGCGCCGGGCGCGGAGTTGCAGATTGGCGGCGTCGGTGCCGCCCCTTGGCTCTGTCAGGCCGAGGGCGGGCAGCAACCGGCCGCTAGCGATTTCCGGCAACATTTCAGCGGCCAGGGCTTTGGGGGCATAGCGGACCAGAACGCCGCCGATCAGGGAGCTGAGAAGCTGAACGTAGCCGATGTTCATGTCGCCCCGCCCGATTTCCTCCATGACCACGCCCTGGGTCAGCCCAGGCGCGCCAATGCCGCCGAATTCCTCCGGCAGGTCGGCGGCGATCAGTCCGAGGCCGCCCATTTCCAAAAGGAGATCGCGGTCGAAGCGGCCTGCCGCTTCCCGCGCCTGATAGTGGGGCGCCAGTTGTTCGTCGGAGAACCGGCGCGCAGCTTCGCGCACGGCTTGCGTCACATCATCCAGTTCGAAATTCATGCGTCCCGCCCTGACCTCGTCACATCCGGGCGAGCATAGGCCTATTCAGCTAAGCACACTATCCAGCAGGAGTTTGATGCGGCCGAGGAGACCGTCGGGATCGTCGACGTCCGAGAGGAAAGTGACGATGGCGGCGCTCATCAGCGCGGCGGCGATCGCATATTCGACCATGGTGACGCCATGTTGATCTCGAGCGAGCCGACGCCATATCGACAACCGAAGTCCGAACATAGAAAGGGCGCCTCGCTCAAGCTCGTTAATGACGAAAGCATAAGCGATGGCCCCTCAAAAGCGCTTAACGGGTTTGTCGCAAATTCGACCTAAATCCCGGCAAGACTGCCGTGCACGGCCCGCATTCCGGTATTTCCGCCGGAATGCGGGCCGATTGAGCGTTCGCGGCCGGCGAGCTACCGCAGCGACGCGGCCGCCCGTTGAATGCGCACGCCCGCCTCTTCCAGCACATCGTCCGAAGTTGCGTAAGAGATGCGGAAATGCGGGCTGAGGCCAAACGCGGACCCTGGCACGACCACAACCTTTTCGCTTTCAAGCATGTAGTTGGCGAAGTCGTCGTCGGTCTCGATGACCTTGCCGTCAGGGGTTTTCTTGCCGATCAAGCCCGCGCAGGACGGATAGACATAGAACGCGCCCTCCGGCGTCAGGCAATCGATGCCAGGCGCCTGATTGAGCATTGAGACGATCAGATCGCGGCGGCGCTGGAACGCCAGCGCCCGCTCCGGGATGAAATCCTGCGGGCCGTCCAGCGCCGCGACCGACGCCGTCTGGCTGATCGACGACGGGTTGGTCGTGCTCTGGGACTGGATCGTCCGCATGGCGCTGATGATCTCGACCGGCCCGGCCGCGTAGCCGATGCGCCATCCCGTCATCGCGTAAGCTTTCGAAACGCCGTTCGTGATCAGCGAACGCTCATACAGCTTCGGCTCGACTTCCGGCGCCGTGCAGGGTTTGAAGCCGTCATAGGTGATATGTTCATACATATCGTCAGTCATGACGTAGACGTGGGGATGCTTCAGCAGCACATCCGTCAACGCCTTGGTCTCATCCCAGGTATAGGCGGCGCCGGTCGGGTTGGAGGGCGTGTTGAAGATCAGCCACTTGGTCTTCGGCGTGATCGCCGCCTCAAGTTGCGCCGGCGAGAGCTTGAAGCGGTTGGACTGCTGGCACGCGACGATGACCGGCGTGCCTTCGGCCAGCCGCACCATGTCGGGATAGCTCGTCCAATAGGGCGCCGGAATGATGACCTCGTCGCCGGGGTTCAGCGTCGCCATCAGCGCGTTATAGATCACGTGCTTGCCGCCATTGCCGACGCTGATCTGCTTCGGCTCGTACTTGACGTTGTTCTCCCGGAGCAGCTTGCGGCAGATCGCGGCTTTCAACTCCGGGCGCCCGTCTGGCGCCGTGTATTTCGTATCGCCGGACTGAATCGCTTTGATGCCGGCCTCCTTGGCCGAATCGGGTGTATCGAAATCAGGCTCGCCCGCGGCCAGGATGATCACGTCCTCGCCCGCCGCTTTCATCTCCATACCTTTCGCATTCAGCGCGACAGTCGCTGACGGCTTGATGACGGAAAGACGGTTGGCGATGATGCCCATGATTCTCAGCCTTCTGATTGAGGTTCTTCGCAAGTTCTCCCCAAGTTTTCAGGGAGCGGGCGCAAACTAAGCTCCATGCACGGGAGGCGCAACGGGATTCCACGACGTCGATCTGCTATTCTCCGCCCATCTGGACCGACCGCAGGAATTCCTTGAGCAATGCCAATGCCCAATCTTCTGGAAACCATTCTCACGGCGCAGGATGGCAAGACTGTCGATAATCTTGGAGCCCGCTTCGGGCTGGACCGTAATCAGACCGAAGCAGCGATGCGCGAACTGCTGCCGGCGCTCTCTTCCGGCATGAAGCGCCAGGCGGCGACCGGCGACGGTCTGCGCGCGCTCGCATCCGCGGTCGACCGCGACGGCCATGATCGATATCTCGACCGTCCGGAACTCGCGCTCGCGGATGAAGCGCGCACGGAAGGCGATGGCATTCTCGGGCATCTGCTTGGCTCGAAAGACGTCTCCCGCGCCGTGGCGGCTCGAGCGTCCGAGCGTACCGGCATCAGCGATACCCTGTTGAAGCAACTGCTGCCCGTGCTCGCCAGCATGGCCATGGGCGCGATTGCGAAGAACATCCGCGGCGGGGCAGAGGGCGGCGGCTCGGGCGACGGCGGCCTGCTTGGCCAGATTCTTGGCGGCGGAGCGAGCAACTCGGGCGACGCTGGCGGCGGCCTGTTGGGGGGCATCCTCGGCGGCATGTTTGGCGGCGGCGGCGGGCAAGGCGAAGCAGCGCCGAGCCTTGACGGGCTGGGCGAGCTTGGCCGGATGTTCGACGCAGATGGCGATGGCAGTTCCGCCGACGACCTATTAGACTCGGTCTTCGGCAAACGCCGTTAGTTTTATCCGAGGAGTCTCCCATGGGACTGTTTTCCTTCATCAAGTCCGTCGGCGAATCCCTCGGCATCGGCAAGGCGGACGCGCCGCCGCCCGCCGACAAGATTTCCGATGCGATCAAGGATCTCGGGTTGAATGTCGATGGCCTGGATATCCAGGTCGAGGGCGACAAAGCCATCGTCAAAGGTGCGGTCGCGGACCAGGCGACGCTTGAAAAAGTCGTGATCGCGATCGGCAATACCATGGGCATCGGGTCCGTCGACGCTCAGCTCGAGGCCAGATCGGTCGGTCCGGCGCCAGTCCTCCATACCGTCGTCAAGGGCGACACGCTTTCGCACATTGCGAAGAAGCACCTTGGAAGCGCCAATAAATACCCTGCAATTTTTGAAGCCAACAAGCCGATGCTGAAGCACCCTGACAAGATTTATCCGGGCCAGGTATTGCGCATCCCGCAAGACGACTGACTCGGGCTGGGCAAAGCGATGACGGATACGGCTCAGGTAATCGTGATCGGCGGCGGCATGGTCGGCGCCGCCATTGCCTATGGTCTCGCCCAGTCCGGCGCCGCGGTCGTGATGCTTGACGAGGATGATGGCGCGCTCCGCACGGCGCGGGGCAATTTCGGCCTGGTGTGGACGCAATCCAAGGGCCTCGGCATGCAGCGGTATCAGGAATGGTCGCGCCGTTCCGCCGAGATCTGGGGCAATTTCGCCCGAGAAATCGAGGCCAGCGTCGGCGTCGACGCCGGCCATGAACAGCGGGGCGGCCTGATGCTCTGCAGTTCGCCCGACGAAGTCGCCCAGTCGGAAGCGTTGATTGCAAAGATGCAAGCCCAGGCCGGCAACATGCCCTATGACGTCACGCTGCTGGACCGTGGCGAACTGATGGCCATGGTTCCGGGCGTCGCCTTCGGCCCCGATGTCGTCGCGGCCGCATATTGCCCCCATGACGGCCACGCTAATCCGTTGAAGCTGCTCCGCGGCATGCATGCCGGTTTCCAGGCGGCGGGCGGCCAGTATGTGCCAAACGCCGGCGTCGCTGATATCGAACGCGCCGGCGCTGGCTATGCCGCGATCGCCAAGGATGGGCGCCGGTTCGAAGCCGAAAAGATCGTCATCGCCTGCGGCCATGGCATCCCGGCGCTGGCTGCCAAGACTGGCTTGCACTGCCCAACCCGGCCCCAGCGCGGCCAGATCCTGGTGACGGAGCGCCTGGACCCGATTCTGCCAATGCCCATGGGCTCGATCCGCCAGACCGATGAAGGCTCGATCATGCTGGGCGTCAGCCACGAAGAGGTCGGCTTTAACGATATGAACACTGGCGATGTCGCGGGCGCCATCGCGGCGCGCGCCGTGCGCATTCTGCCTGCCCTCAAGACCGTGAACATCGTCCGCGCCTGGGGCGCGCTTCGGGTCATGCCGCCGGATGGCTGCCCGATCTATGACGAGTCGGAGACTTGGCCCGGCGTCTTCATGGCGACCAATCATTCAGGCGTCACTCTGGCTGCGGTCCATGCCCGGCTGTTGCCGCGCTGGATTCTGGAGGGCGAAACGCCGGTCGGCTTCGAGGAATTCTCCGTGAAACGCTTTGACGGGACGCCCCATGCTCGTCCGTCGCACTGAGCCGCCAGCTTCCGCCGCCGTCACGATCACGGTCGACGGCCGGGATGTGCGCGCCCGCAAGGGCGAATCCGTAGCCGCCGCCGTCCTGGCGGCGGGCATTGTCCCGACTCGGCTCGCGCCTGTATCCGGCGCCCCGCGCGCGCCCTATTGCCTGATGGGCTCCTGTTACGAGTGCCTGATGACCGTCGACGACCGCGCCAACGTGCAAGCTTGCATGACGCCTGTGAAGGACGGCATGCGCGTCAGGACGCACGCCAGCCGGCCGAGCCTCCGCCATGGGTGAGCGCGCGGATATCGTCGTCATCGGCGCTGGGCCGGCCGGAATGGCGGCTGCGATCCAGGCCGCCGCCGCCGGCCTCGCTGTCGCCGTACTGGACGACCAGCCAACGCCCGGCGGCCAGATCTGGCGCAATGTCGAAGGTGCGGCCGAGCGCGGCGACCTCAAGTTGTTCGGCAAGGACTATCGCCGCGGCCTGGCTTCGGTGAAGCGCTTCCGGCTGGCGCGCGTCGACTATCAGCCCGGCGCCCGCGTCGTCGGCGTTGAACCGGATGCAGACGCCAGGGATACCGGCGGCGACGTGTTGTTCGTCCGGAAGGGCCAGGCCGCGCGGCTCTCCTGCAAGCGCCTGATCGTCGCGACCGGCGCCTATGAACGCCCGACGCCCTTCCCCGGCTGGACCCTGCCCGGAGTCATGACCCTCGGGGCGGCCCAAATCGCGCTCAAGACCAGCGACCTCGTCCCGGAGCGGCCATTTGTGATCGCCGGCCAGGGGCCGCTGCTCTTGTTGCTGGCGGCGCAACTGGAGGCGGCGGGCGCGCCGCCGGACGCGGTGCTGGACCTCTCGGACCCCGGCCTCGCCCTGACGGCCGGCAAAAGCGCCGCGATGGCGGCGCTCCTCGCCCCCGACTATCTGGCGAAGGGCGCCTACTGGCTTGGCCGCCTCCGCGCCACGGCGCGCAACGTCGTCCAGATCCGGGCGCTTGGCGCCGAGCGCTTGCGCCAGGTGGAGTGGCGGACGGCAGCGGGCGCCGTCGGACGGATCGATGTCAGGACGCTGCTGGTCCATGACGGGGTCATTCCGAACGCGCAGCTCACCCGCGCCATGCGGGCCCCTCACCTCTACGACATGGCGGCGGACGCCTGGCGCCCGGCGGCCGACCGATTGACCGGTCAACTAGACGATATGCCGTGGGTCCACGTCGCCGGCGACTGC
This sequence comes from uncultured Alphaproteobacteria bacterium, assembly GCA_937891825.1. Classification (GTDB taxonomy): domain Bacteria; phylum Pseudomonadota; class Alphaproteobacteria; order Bin95; family Bin95; genus VMCJ01. The sequence goes on along the minus strand of CALAHN010000104.1, from coordinate 25,015 downwards.
GCCGGCGTCGCCGGATGGGCGGCCGCGGAAGCCCTGGGTGAATCCGCCGGCGCGGCGGCTGCGACAGCGCTGGGACGGACTGCGACCCCCGGTCGCTGGAGCCGGACCCGCGCGTCCCGCGCCCGAGCGCTCAGGCCGTTTCTCGACCGGATCTATCGCCCGGCCCGCGCCTTCCAGCGGCCGGACGACGCGACGCTGGTCTGCCGATGCGAAGAGGTGACGGCCGGCGCCGTGCGCGCCGCGGCCGCGCTCGGCGCCCAGGGTCCGAACCAGTTGAAGGCGTTCACGCGCGCTGGCATGGGGCCATGCCAGGGCCGCATGTGCTCCCAGACCGTCGCCGCAATTCTGGCCGACGCTCAGGGCCGCGGCCCTGGCGACGTCGGGCTGATGCGCGTGCGCCTGCCGATCAGCCCGCTGACCGTCGGCGAACTCGCCGGCCTGAATGAAACCGAGATCAAATTGCCGCTGTCCTGAACAAGTATTTTTGATTTGGCGGGCCAGCGACTTTTCGCGATGGGTAAGGTATACAAGGCTTTGGACTGGAATGGATTGAGACGCATGCGCAAAACTCTCGCCGCAGCCTTGGCGCTGGTCGCCGCCGTATTCCTGAGTTCCGCGCAGACAGAGGCGTCGCCTTGGAAAGTCGATAAGCGACATTCCTTCATCCATTTCGAAGTCACGCACCTCGGGATATTCCCGTTTCCCGGCCGCTTTAAGCAGCACGCGATCGATCTCGACTATAATCCGGACGCGATCGCCTCCAGCAAGGTCCGGGTCAGGATTCCCGTCGACAGCGTCGAAACCGACGACGGCTTGATGAACGAAATCCTCCTTGGCGATCAGTTCTTCGATGAAAACAACTATCCCAGCATCGAGTTCGTCAGCACAGCCGTTCGCCAGACCGGCCCGACCACCGGCGAGATCGACGGCGAGTTGACGATTATCGGGAATACCCGCCCGGTCACCATGCAAGCGACATTCAACGGTCAGGCGAATGACCCATTTACGGGCAGAAAGATCATCGCGATCACGGCATCGACGGTATTCGATCGGACCCAATGGGGCCTGAGCGCTTGGCAGCCGTTCGTCGGTTCAATGATCACGATCGAGATCGGCTTCGAAGCCTCGCCGGAATAGGGTCTTGGCGGCTCTCAGGAATACGAGCACGCGCTTCGGCAGCGTCGCCAAACTGCTGCATTGGAGCCTTGCGGCATTGTTGATCGGCTTGCTCGGGCTCGGTCTTTACATGCACGATTTGCCGATAAGCCCCAATAAATTCGAACTTTACGCCTTGCACAAATCCTTGGGAGTCACGGCGCTTGGCCTGGCGCTGCTGCGGCTCGGTTGGCGCGCCGTCGATCCGCCGCCGGGCGCCCTGCCGTCGACCCCGAAGACCCAGATCAAGCTGGCGAAGCTTGCGCATTCAGCGCTTTATGTCTGCATGGTCGCCTTGCCGCTGACCGGCTGGGCGATGGCGGCGGCGAGCGGCACGCCGGTCGACTACTTCAACACCGGCATCCTGCTGCCGAACCTGGTCGACGCCGACAACGACCTGCGGACGACGTTCCGCACATTGCATGACATAATCGGGAAGCTCTTGATCGCCCTGATCCTGTTGCATGCCGGCGCCGCGCTCAAGCATCATTTCATCGACCGCGATGCGACCCTGCATAGGATGCTGCCCTGGGGACGGGTCAGGGATTAGCTAGGCGCCCATGCCATTGGGCGCCGAGGGAGAAACTTGCGATGACGACGGTAATCCGGAATCTCGATTGGGCCGTGACGTGGAACGCCCATGCCGAACGCCACGAATACGCCCGTGGCATCGATATCGCGTTCGACGCCGCGGGCCTGATCCATGTGGGCAAGGACTATGCCGGCCCTGCGGCGACGACCATCGACGGATCGGATCGGCTGGCGCTGCCGGGCCTGATCAACATCCATACCCACCCGACCAGCGAGCCGCTCCGCAAGGGCGTCACGGACGAAACTCTCAGCCCCGGCTTCTGGCACAGCTCCCTCTATGAGTTTCTGACGACCATCGGCAACGACCCGGAAGGCATGCGGGCGGCGGTTCAGGTGGCGATGGGCGAACTCATGCTTTCCGGCGTGACGACCGTGGTCGACCTCTCCGTGCCATTCGACGGCTGGCTCGACATTCTGGCGGATAGCGGGCTGCGCGCCTGCATCGCGCCGATGTTCCGCGACGCCCGCTGGCTGACCCGCAACGGCCATAGCCTCGAGTATGAATGGGACCACGCGGCTGGCCGCAAAGCCTTCGACGCGGCGGCTCGGCTGATCGAGCGAGCGCAGCAGCATCCGTCGGGCCGCCTCACCGGCATGGTGACGCCGTCCCAGATCGATACCTGCAGCGCGGAGCTGCTACGTGACGCCCATGACCTCGCCAAGGAGCGCAACCTGCCCTTCCAGGTCCATGCCGCCCAAAGCATGACCGAGTTCCAGGAAATGCAGCGGCGGCACGGCATGACGCCGATCCAATGGATGCATTCGGTCGGCGCGCTCGACGAACGCAGCATCGTCGGCCACGGCATCTTCCTGGATCATCACCCCTGGGTGCATTGGCCGACGCGCAAGGATATCGGGCTCCTGGCGGACAGCGGCGCTACGGTCGCCCATTGCCCGACCGTGTTCGCCAAGCGGGGCATCAATCTCCGCACCTTCGGGGACTATCGCCGCGCGGGCGTCAACATGGGCATCGGCACGGACACATATCCCCACAATTTCATCGAGGAAATGCGGAACGCCGTTTATATCGCCCGCGCGGCGGCTGGCCGCCTTGACGACACCTTCGCCTCCGACGTCTTCGACGCAGCCACCATCGGCGGCGCCAAGGCGCTTCGCCGGGACGACATCGGCCGCCTCGCCACGGGCGCCCAGTCGGACCTCGTTCTGGTCGATGTCCAGGATCGCTCGATGCGGCCGCTCTACGACCCCTTGCGCAGTCTGGTCTTCGCGGCCGGCGAGCGGCCGATCACCGACGTGTTCGTCGGCGGCGAGGCCATTGTCAGGAACCGCGTCTGCCAGACAATCGACCTTGAGGCCGCGACAGAAGCGCTGCAGGAAGCCCAGAAGCGCGCCGCCGCCCTGGTGCCGGAACGCGACTGGAAAGGCCGGACCATGTCCCAACTGGCGCCGCTCAGCTTCCCGATGGCGGCGCGCTGATCCGGATGACGCCCTCCGTTCCCGTCGCGCGCGACATCGTCCTGATCGGCGGCGGTCATGCCCATGTCGACGTCATCAAGCGCTTCGGCATGCGCCCGGAGCCGGGCGTTCGCCTGACATTAATCGCCCGCGACAGCTTGACCCCGTATTCCGGCATGATCCCCGGCTTGCTGCGCGGCGTCTACAATGCCGAGCAATGCCACATCGATCTTGGCCGGATCGCCCGTTGGGCCGGCGTCGGCTTGATCCGGGCGGCGGCGACCGGCATCGATCCCGTCGCGCAGGCGGTGCTGTTCGCAGGCCGGCCGCCGCTTTCCTACGATCTCCTGTCCATCGACGTCGGCTCGACCCCGCCCGCGTCGGACATTATCGGCGCGGAAGATTTTGCGCTTCCAATCAAACCCCTGGACCGGTTTCTTGCGCGTTTGCAGGATATGGATGCGACCTTGCCGAACGGGGCCGCGCTCGCGGTCATCGGCGCCGGCGCCGGCGGCGTTGAAACCGCGCTTGGCTTGAAGCGTCGGTTCGAGCGGCAGGGCAAGACGATCGCCATGACCCTGGTCAGCGGCGACGACGCTATCCTGCCCGGCCACAGCGCCCCGGTCCGCCGCCGCATGGCGCGGGCGCTCCGGGATGCAGGCGTCACGGTCCTGCATCGAAGCCGCTGCGTCGAAATCGCGGCCGACTGCCTGACGCTCGCTACGGGCGAAGTCATCGAAAGCGTCCTGACAATCCTCACGACCGGCGCTGCGGCCCCAGGGTGGCTGCAAGCCTCGGGCCTGGCTGTCGATGCCGCAGGGTTCGTCAAGGTCAACCGATATCTCCAGTCGCCGAGCCATCCGGAAGTATTCGCGGCTGGCGACAGTGCCGCCTTCCAGCCCCGTCCCTTGCCGAAATCCGGCGTCTACGCCGTCCGCCAGGGCCCGCCCCTGGCCGGCAACCTCCGCCGGGCAGCGCTTGACGAACCGCTGGAGCCATGGCGGCCGCAGCATGAGACGCTGTCGCTGATGTCGACCGGCGATGGCGGCGCCATCGTCTCCTATGGCCAGTTCGCCGCGAGCGGGCGCTTCGCCTGGACCTGGAAGGACTGGATCGACCGGCGCTGGATGGCGAAGTACCAGGACCTTCCGCCGATGCGTCCGGCGCCGCCTCCGGCCCCGGACGATGGCGCGCCCGAGCCGATGCGCTGCGGCGGCTGCGGCGCCAAGATCGCGAGCCCGATCCTGCGCCGGGCGTTGGACCGTCTCGGCCTCAGCGCCCAGGCGGGCGACGACGCTGCGATCCTGACGCCGCCGCCCGGCAAATTGCTGATCCAGACCGTCGACCAGTTTCGGAGCTTCATCGACGACGCCTACCTGTTCGGCGAGATCGCGACCCTGCATGCCTTGAGCGACCTCTACGCCATGGGCGCTCAGCCGGATAGCGCCTTGGCGACGGTCATCCTGCCCCACGCTGGGCCTGGCCCGACGGAGCGGGACCTGACGCAGATCCTCGCCGGCGTGCTGGCGGCGCTTGGGGAGGCAAACGCGACGCTGGTCGGCGGCCATACCGGCGAAGGCGGCGAGTTGGCGCTCGGGCTCAGCGTCAATGGCTATGCGGATCGGGCTGGATTACTCGCGAAAGGCGGCGCACGCCCCGGCGACGCGCTGGTCCTGACCAAGCCGCTCGGGATCGGCGCGCTTATGGCGGGCGATATGCGGGGCCTGATCGCGACGGCGGATGTCGAAGGCGCCATCGCCTGCATGCGCCAGTCGAACGCGGCGGCGGCGCGGGTCCTGCTCGCCGCCGGCGCCCGCGCCGCGACCGACGTCACAGGCTTCGGCCTCGCCGGGCACCTGATCGAGATGGCGGACGCGAGCGGCACAAGCGTCGCCTTGGACCGCGCCGCCTTGCCGGCGCTGCCAGGGGCGCTTGCGGCCATCGAACGGGGCATCGAAAGCACCATGACGCCCGCCAACGCGGCGTTCGCGGCCCGCATTGAAGCCGCTAGCGACGGCCCGGCGGACAGGCTGCTCTACGATCCGCAAACATCGGGCGGCTTGCTTGCCGCCGTCCCGGCGGACGTGGCTGACGACACGGTTCGGGCGCTCAAGGCGACTGGATATGGGGCCGCCGTCCAGATCGGTTCGTTCGAGCCGCCGCGCGCGCGGCAATCGACGATCCGAATTGTCTGAAGCCGACTTTCGCCGTCGCTGCAAGGCCGCGCTGCCAGGATGCTACCCTGAAAACGTGGCGCTCTATTACGGCGGCGTGGCTTAAGCGGTGAGGATGCCAAGCCCGCTCTGGATCGCGGCCCAGGCCTGTTCCGCGAGCGCGGCTTCGGTCGCGCTGCTGATCGGGTGCTGGATCACGGCATAGCGATAGTCTTCCGCGCCAAGCGTCCGCGCCATCAGGTCGGCGGCGCTGACAAACTGCGAGGTCATGACCCCAATCGACGGCACGCCCAGCTTTTCGACAGTGATTGCGTCATGCAAACTGCACGACGAACAGCTGCCTCAGTCGCCGATGCCGGCGAACGCCGCGTCCCAGCCGACGACCGCGTCCAGAATGCGCTGCTCGGCTGGCGCGGAATAATTCGCCTTTGTCATCAGGACGACGCGGCCGACGCCGACATCGGCCAGCAATTGCCGTTCCATCGCCGCAAAGAACGGCTGCGTGCCGCGCTTGCCATTGGAAATCAGACCGACGGTTTTGCCTTTAAGGCCGTGCAGCCGCGGCGCCAATTGAAATGGCGCAGCGCCCTGGCCGTATGTGGGGTCGAGCACTTGGATCGTCATGGCTGGAGCGTCTCTCCTTGGTTCAAGCTTCGCAGTCGAGGCAGGCCCCGACAGCGACGGTGACGGCCCGGCTTTTCCAGCCGAACCAGGGCGGGATGACCGCGCCGAAGCCGCCCGCCGGGCCGCCCGCTGCGATCACCAAAAGGTCGTCGGGCGATGGCAGTGCGGCGAACTCGTCGCTGGCGCGGTCGTCCACCACCATGCCCTTGCCGCATTTCGCCCAGTCGCCCCGGGTGACGCGGGCGTTCTCGTAAACATATTGCCGGATGTCGGCCTTGCTCCACCCGGCGCCTTCGAAATGCGCCCGGAGTTGCGGCGGTACGACGATGGCGAAATTGCCGGACCAGATCGAGTAATGCAGCATTGTCGCCTTGATTTCCGCAACGAAGGTGTCGAGAATCTGCGCAGGCTCGGTCGTCCATTCGTTCATCAACTGGCGCGGGGCGCCGGCTGCGAACACCGTCACCGCCGACGCTCCGTCGGGAACGCCGCGCTCCGCCGCGAGCGACGCCCAGGTCGTATTTTCCTCGTCCTCGGCGACGCAGTAGGAAATCTTGCCGGGATGGCCGAGGGTCGAGCGATCCACCTCCCCCGGCCGGACGTCCATGAGATTATAGAGAGCCAGGCGGATCGCGCGGCCGATCGCCATTGTCGCCCGGTCGCTGGCGCCGAGCGCGTTGAAGCTGCCGCTCATGCCCAGTTCCTGGCGGGTCGGACCGTTGATGACGCTAAGCACCGCGCAGCCGCCGGTCGAGGACGTGCAGCCGTGCAGCAGGAATTCCGGCTGCAACATCGCGGTGAACGCCGTCACGACCAGGGGAAAATGCATCGGCAGGCAGCCCGCCATGACTGCATTGATCGCCAGCTTTTCCGCCGTGATCGCGCGGGCGCGCACCGGTTCGACGCCGACAAGATGGTCCGGCGGGACCATCGCCCACTCCAGACAGGCTTGGACCGCCTCTGCCGTCGGCGGCACGATCGGCAGGCCATCGGTCCACTTCCTGCTGTGGAAGTATTCCTGCGCCGCCATCATGTCGGCGACTTCATGGACGGCTGACTGCAATTGCATGGCCGTCACTCCGCCGCTTCGGGGCGGATGATCCGGGGCGCGGTCGTGACGGCGATCTCGGGCAGGACGCCGTCGAACTTTTCCACCTCGACCAGCGTCGAATGGGCGGATGTGCCCTGCCCCAGCCGCGACGTGCCCTCGTCCCGGGTCAGGACATTGGGATTGCCATGCCGTTCAAGCCCCGCGCCGGGGTTCTCGGCGTTCGCGGGATCGAACCAGGCGCCGGTTGGGAACTGGATGACGCTCGCCATCACCACGTCGGAGACGATGACGCCCGCGAGGGTTTGCCCTCTATCGTTGAAAACCCGCGCGATATCGCCGTCGACCAGGCCGCGGGCCGCCGCGTCCGCCGGATTGATCCAGAATGGCTCCCGCCCGCGGATCTTGGAGCGTTTGCTCGCGCCGCCAGCGTCCATCTGGCTGTGCAGCCGGGTCTTCGGCTGGTTCGAGAGCATGTGCAGCGGAAAGCGCTTCGCGGCCGGCGCGCCCAGATATTCCTTTGGCTCCCGCCATGCGGCGTAGCCGGGACAGTCGTCATAGCCGAAGCCGGCGACCCGCTCGGAGAACAGTTCGATCTTGCCGGAGGGAGTGTTGAGCGCAGCGCCGTCGGGGTCGGCCACGAAATCCGCGAATTGCACATAGGGCTCGGTCGGGGCCGGAACCTCGAAATAGCCCTTCTCCCAAAAGCCCTCAAAGCTCGGCATCTCGACCCCGCGCCGGGAGGCCAGTTGCCGCGACACGTTGTAGATATGCTCCAGCCATTCCATTTCGGTCCGGCCTTCGGTGAATTCCTCCCGGTAGCCCATGCGGTCGGCGAGATCGGCAAAGATGTCGTGATCGCTGCGGGCCTTGCCAACGGGCGGGCTCGCCTGATGCATGGCCATGATAAAGGGATCGCGGCTGGAGGAGCCGATATCGTTGCGCTCCAGCGTCGTCGTCGCGGGCAGAACGATGTCGGCATGGCGGACGGTCGCGGTCCACCAGATGTCCTGAACGATCACGGTTTCCGGGCGCCGCCATGCTTCGACCAGCCGATTGAGGTCCTGGTGATGATGGAACGGATTGCCGCCGCACCAGTAGACCAGGCGCGTATCCGGATAGACCCGGCGCTCGCCGTTGAACTCATACTCCCCAAGCGGCGACAGCAGCATGTCGGCGATTCGAGCGACCGGAATCCAGCTATCGGCCCGATTGACGCCGGCCGGCATCGTCGGCGAGGGCGTCGGCAGGCGCGGATGGCCCATGCCGCCGACGGAGCCCATGCCGAAGGCGAAGCCGCCGCCCATCTGGCCGATCTGGCCAAGCATGGCGGCGAAGGAAATCAGCGCCCAATAGGGCTGCTCGCCGAAATCGGCGCGCTGCAGACCCCAGGCCATGTTGAGGAAGGTCCGGGTTCCGGCCGCATCCATCGCCAACTGGCGGATCTTAGCGGCGGATATTCCGGTCAGGCCCTCAGCCCATTCCGGGGTCTTGGCGACGCCGTCGTCGCGGCCGAGCACATGGGCCTCGAACCGCTCATAGCCCATGCAGCAGCGCTTCAGAAAGTCATGGTCGACCTTGCCGGCCTCGATTAACGCATGGGCCATCGCCAGGATCATCGCCGTATCCGTGCCGGGGCGGATCGGCAGCCACTCGGCGCCGGGCGCGCCCTCCAGATCTTCGCGGAGCGGCGAAATATTGACGAAGCGGATGCCTTTGCGGACGGCTTCATCCAGAAACGCCGCCATCTTGTGCGCGCCGGCGCCGCCCGCGTCGACCTGGGCGTTCTTCAAGGGCATGCCGCCGAAGGACAGGATCAGGCGGGTTTCCTTCAGGATGCCGTTCCAGTCGCTCACTGGACCCTGCGCCGCTGCAGCCGACCCCAGGATATGCGGCAGCACGGCGAGGGCCGCTGCATAGCTGTAATTGTGCAATTGCCCGGTAAAGCCGCCGAAACGGTTCATGAAGCGCTGCATCTGGGTCTTGGCATGGTGGAACCGCCCGGCCGACGACCAGCCATAGGAGCCCGCGAAGATCGCTTCGTTGCCATGCTCCGCCTTGACGCGCCTGAGTTCGGCCGCGACGACGTCGAGCGCCTTCTCCCAGGACACGGGCACGAAGCCTTCGGCGCCCCGGAGCTCCGGGCGGGCGCCCGGGCCGAACCGGGCGACGCTTTCCCGCAGATACGGCTCCGCGATCCGGACATCGCCGTAGAGCATCTCCGGAATGGCTTCCAGGATCTGGGAGGGATTGGGATCCAGCTCGAACGGCTTTACGCCGACGACCCGGCCGTCCTGAACGTCAGCACGGAACGCGCCCCAATGTGAGCCATGAATAATTCCGTTGTCCGGCATGAATGCGCGCCTCTCGCCTGGAAGTCCGATAGCCGCTTAAGCTACACGACTAACTGCATGAAAATAAGACCTGGGAGATAGCAAGATCATGAGCCTGACCGCATTGATAACCGGCGGCGCTGGCGGCCTCGCCCGAGCCATGATCGAAGCCCTGCTTGAGGATGGCGTCGCCTGCGTCGCGTTCGACCGCGACCCCGCGGCCCTCGCCCGCCTGCAGGCCGATTTCGGCGATGGCGTCACGACCGTCCCAGGGGACGTATCGATCACGAGCGACTGCGCCCAAGCCGTTACGGCGGCAGTAGCAGCGACCGGACGGCTCGATCTGCTGGTCAACAATGCCGGCATCGGCATGAGCAGCCTTCGCGCCAATGCGGAAACCAGACTGCCCGATCTCGAGGAATTGACCGACGCCGTCTGGGATCGCTTCTTCGCGGTCAATGTACGCGGCCCGCTTGCGATGACGCGCTTTGCGATGCCTCATCTGAAGCAAAGCCCGCGCGGCCAAGTCGTGAACGTCACGACGAGCTATTTCACCATGCACCGGGTGGCGCCCTATGGTCCGACCAAAGCGGCGCTCGAAAGCATGACGGCGATTTTCGCCAAGCAATTCAAGGCTGATGGCGTCGCGTTTAATGTTCTGGTGCCGGGCGGCGCGACCGACACCCCTTTTGTCTCCGACGCATCGGGCATTCCCCGCGATAAGATGCTGAAGCCAGCGGTCATGGGTCCGCCGATCCGCTGGCTCGCGTCCCGGGCGCCCAGGGATTTTACCGGCATGCGCATCGCCGGCCAGGATTGGGACGCGACGCTCGGCGAGGATGCGGCCGCCCTGAAAGCCGCACGACCGGCGGCCTGGCCGGAACTGGGGCCGACCCCCGCCTGGTCGACCTGAACCGGATCAGGCGCGTTTGAAGCGGCCGCTCGCCTCGATCAACTGGTTCAGCGTGATGCCGGCGTTCAAGGCTTGCTCCAGCGGCTGCGCTTCCGCCGACCGGTAGGCCGTGAGCGTCTGATGCACGGCTAGGGGATCGAGCGCCAGGATATGACCGACAAAGTCGTCTTCCGCCGCCGTCAGGCCGTCTTTCCCGTCGGCGAGGCGGTTGATCAGCCCGGCGGCGAACAGGCGCTCCGCGGTTTCGATCCGGCCGAACAGCGCAAGCTCGAGCCCGAGGCGCGGTCCGGCTTTCTTCGCCAGGATCGGCGTGCACATCGCCGCCGGAAACCCGTTCGCCATCTCGAGCGCGCCGAATTTGGCGCCCCGTTCCGCGATCAGGAAGTCCGTGGCCATCGCGAGCGTGAAGCCGCCGGCGACAGCCGCCCCTTCAACAATTGCGACCGATGGAAAGGGCAAGCGTCGGAGCGCCTGAAACGCCTCGCCCCAAGCCGCATGCTGGGCGAGCGCGGCTTCCGGCTGCAAGTCCTGGGCCTGCTTCAGGTCGCGTCCGGCGGAGAATGCGCCGCCCATGCCCTTCAGCACCAGGCAGCGCACGCCCTTGTCCGCCGCGGCGGCGACGAAAGCGTCCCGGAGCGCCGCCATCCCGCTGCTGTCGAGCGCATTCCGCCGCTCGGGTCGATTCATCGTAACGGTCAGACGGCCATTGGGGCTCTGTTCGACATCGATCATTGGCGGAGCAGGTCTTCGACCTCACGCAAGGTCGCCTCGACGCCTGGGCGCGACGGCGATTCGGCCGGCGTGTTCGCCAGGATATCGACCAGCCGCGTCTTCGCCCGCTCGAACGCCGCCGCCGCCTGCTTCGGCTCGTTCAGCACCTGATAGGCGCGGCCAAGCCGCAGCCAGCCGTCGACGTCATTCGGGTTGGCTTCCATCTTCTCCGCCAGACGGGAGACCATGGAGCGGATGAAGGCTTGCTGATCCTCGGGCGCCATCTCCTGAACCGCTTGCACATCGTCCGCCGTCGGCTTCGCGTCGCCCGCGATCGCGCCCCGCAGGCCAGCCGGTCCGGGGCGTTCGGGCGACACGCTCATCGGCAGGATATTGCCCTTCATGGCGGCGTCCGCGATGCGTTCCTGCACCGCCGGCAGCCACGGCGCATCCGGCGGCGCATCGGCCGAGAGCCCACGCCAGAGCGCGATCGCGCCGCGGTAGTCCCCGGCCTGCCCACGGCCCATCGCGATATAGAAGCGCGACTTGATATCGCGCGGGTCCTTCGCCAGCGCCTGCTCGAAGGTTTCGATGGCGCGCGGGCTGACAGTGCCGAAGGATTCGAACACCAGCGTTTCGCCGTAATCGGCGATCAGCTCCGCCGGTGCGTCGCGCCCGGCGAGGCCAAGCGCGCGCTCGAAGGCGCGCACCGCCTGCTGATGATCGCCCAATACCCGATATGTGCGCGCCAACGTCACCCACCCGGCCTGATCGTTCGGGTCGGCCGCGAGGCGTTGCTGCAGGTTCTGCACCATCGCCTGGCCATCGACGCTGCTCTGCTCGCCGGCCGGGCCGGCGACATCGGTCCTGAGGGCGAACGGCATATCGGTCGCCTGAGGCGCGCCGATATTCAGATAGAGCGCCACCGCGACCCCGGCGACGACGAGGCCTGAGGCGATCGGGAATGCGGCCCCCATCTTCGATCCCGCAGCCGTCGCCGCATCGGAAAGCGCCGAATCCGCTGCGCCGTCGACAGTTTTCAGCATACGCCGTTCAATTTCGCCGCGCGCGGCTGCGGCTTCGGCTGGGTTCAGGCGACCGGCTTCCTGATCTCGCTCGACCTCCGCCAACTGGTCGCGGAAGACAGCGAGATCGTAGCTTGCGCGGCGGACCCGGCCGATACGCTCGCCGGCCCGTAACAAGGGCGAGGCCACGATCAGCATCAAGCCGATTGAGACGACGCCAATGGCCGCCCAGAATACCAGATTGCTCAAGCGTCGCCCTCCCGGCGCATGGCGGCGTCGAGGCGCGCCCGTTCGGCTGCGGTCAGCGGCTCAGCGCGCGGATTGGCCGCCGTCCGCCGCCGCCGCATGGTCACGACGATCGCGATCAGGCCAAGGCCCAGCATGACCGGCGGCCCGTACCACAAGAGATAGGTCGACGCCTTGACCGGCGGATTCAGCAGCACGAAGTCGCCATAGCGCACCTGAATATGCTTCAGCGCCTCCGCGTTGGTATCCCCCGCGACGAGGCGCTCGCGCACCAGAATCCGCAGGTCGCGCGCCAGTTCGGCATTGCTGTCGTCTATCGACTGGTTCTGGCAGACCAGGCAGCGCAGTTCGAGCGAAAGCTCGCGCGCCCGCGCTTCGAGCGCGGGATCGGCCAGGATTTCATCCGGCAGAACGGCTGCGGCCGGAAACGCCGCCGTCAGCAGAACCGCCAGCACAGCCGCTTTGAGGGCGCGGATCATTGCAGCTCCTTCAACAAGGGCAGAATGGTTTTCTCCAGAAGGTCAGGCGTCAACGCGCCGGCATGCTTGAAGCGGACGATGCCTTCGCCATCGACGATGAACGTCTCCGGCACGCCATAGACGCCCCATTCGATGCCGGCCTTGCGGTCAATGTCGAAGCCGACCTTGGCATAGGGATCGCCGAGACGCTTCAGCCAGCCTGCGCCGTCGCCCGCCTTGTCGGCGTAATTGATCCCATGCACCGTGTAGCCCTCTTTCGTCGCCAACCGGTCGACCAGGGGATGTTCCGCGACGCACGGGATGCACCACGAGGCCCAGACGTTGACGATGACCGGCTTGCCGACCTTGAGGTCGGCGGTCGACAGGCCGCCAGGGTCGCCATGCGGCCCAAGGGTGCGCCCCGGCAGCGCCACGAGGTTGAAGGCCGGCGCCGGTTTGTCGATGAAGGCCGAGGGCAGATTCCGGGGATTGCCGCCAAGCCCGAAGTAAAAGAACGCGCCGATAGCGACGGCCACCAGGAGCGGAATCCCATAAAGCACATATCTCATCTGGCTTTGTTCGACCTCAATCCGCGCCAGCGGGGACAGGGCCGTCATTGCTCGCCGCCCCCTTCGCCCGCCGTGTCGTCGGCGCGCCGATGCGCAAGCGCCGGTCGGTCAGGGAAATTGCCCCGCCGATCGCCATGACAATCGTTCCGAGCCAGATCCAGGGCACCAGCGGATTGTGGTAGATCCGCGTCGTCCAGCCATTCCTGCTATCGCCCTCGCCCACGACGGCATAAAGGTCCGCGAACCAGGTGGTATGGATGCCAGCTTCCGTCGTCTGCTGCCGTTCGACCGGATAATTGCGACGTTCGGCGTTGACTGCGGCAAACTCGACGCCGTCGCTCGAAAGCCGGAAGACGGCTCGTTCCGCGACGTAATTCGCGCCCCGAATGTCTTCGACCCGATCCAACGTAAATCCGTAGCCCGCCACCACGACGGTATCGCCCGGGCGCATCACCTGAATGGATTCCGTCTTGAACACCGTCGCGCCCAGGACGCCTGCCACCACAAGCCCGACGCCGATATGGGCGGTCGTCATGCCATAGGCTGATCGGGGCTGGCGGCGAAGCCGGCGGACGCTTTCGCCGAGCGGCGCGCGGCCAAGCTTGATCCGGTCCGCGAACTCGACCAGCGTGCCGACGATGATCCAGACAGCCGCGCCGACGCCCAGGGCCGGCAGAACGCCTTTGACGCCGGAATAGATCAGGACCAGGGCGATGGCTATCGCGGCCGCCGCCAACGCCATCCAAAGCCGGATCAACGCATGGCCGAGATCGGCGCGCTTCCACGAGAGGAACGGCCCGATCACCATGGCGACCAGCACCGGCGCCATCAGCGGCCCGAAGGTCGCGTTGAAGTATGGCGGCCCGACGGACACCTTGCCCGCGTCCAGCACATCCAGAAACAACGGATAGAGCGTGCCGAGCAGCACGGTGCCGGCAGCGGCGGACAGGAAGAGGTTGTTCAACAACAGCCCGCCTTCGCGGCTGATCGGCTGAAACAACCCGCCCGCCTGAAGGGCCGGCGCCCGGATGGCATAGAGCGTCAGGGAGCCGCCGATGGCGACGCCCAGAAGGGCAAGAATGAAGACGCCGCGCTCGGGGTCGGTCGCGAAGGCGTGCACGCTCGTCAACACGCCGGAGCGCACCAGGAAGGTGCCAAGCAACGACATCGAAAACGCGATGATCGCCAGCAGAATCGTCCAGCTTTTCAAAGCGTCCCGCTTTTCGACGACGATCGCGGAATGCAGGAGCGCCGTGGCGCAGAGCCAGGGGATGAAGCTGGCGTTCTCAACCGGGTCCCAGAACCAGAAGCCGCCCCAGCCGAGTTCGTAATAAGCCCACCAGGAACCGAGGCCGATGCCTACGGTCAAGCCGCACCAGGCCGCTAGCGTCCACGGCCGGACCCAGCACGCCCATGCTGCGTCGACCTTGCCCTCGATCAAGGCGGCGACGGCAAAGGAAAATGCAATCGAAAGCCCGACATAGCCAAAATACAGGAACGGCGGATGGAAGGCGAGGCCGGGGTCCTGCAGCAGGGGATTGAGGCCCTGTCCGTCGGCCGGCGCCGGCAGCGACCGGTCGAACGGGTTCGACGTGAATATCATGAACGCCATGAAGCCGAAGGCGATCATCGCCTGGACGCTCAGCGTGCGCGCCCGCAAGCTCGGCGGCAGGTTCCGGCCGAACGCCGCGACCATCGCGCCAAAGAGCGCCAGGATCAGCACCCAAAGCAGCAGCGAGCCTTCGTGATTCCCCCAGGCGCCGCTGATCTTGTAGAGCAGCGGCTTCGTCGAGTGCGAGTTCTGCACGACGTTCAGAACGGAGAAATCGCTGACGACGAACGCATTCACCAACGCCGCGAAGGACAGGATGATCAGAAGAAACTGGCCGATAGCGGTCGTCCGGGCCAGTTCCATCAGCCCCAAGTCGCCCTTGGCGGCGCCCCAAAGCGGGACGCTCATCTGTACGGCCGCCAGCACGAAGGCGGCGACAAGCGCGAAATGGCCAAGCTCTGCGGTCATGACCCGGCTCCTTTCGGGGGCGCATCCTCGCCCATTTTCCAATGGCCAGATTTCTTCAAGGCGTCGGCGACTTCAGGCGGCATGTAATTTTCATCGTGCTTCGCCAGCACCTCTACGCCCTGGAACGCGCCATCGGCCAGCAAGCGCCCCCGGACGACGACGCCCTGCCCCTCCCGGAACAGGTCCGGCAGGATGCCCTCATAGGTGACAGTCGCAGTCGCCGCGCCGTCCGTCACCCGGAAGGCGGTGATCGCGGTGCCGGGCTGGCGGGCGATGCTGCCATCTTCGACCAAACCGCCGATGCGGATCAATTGCCCGACTTCGGCCTTGCCAGCCTTGAGATCGCTTGGGCTATGGAAGAACACAAGATTGTCTTCGAACGCCGTCAGCGCCAGGGCCGCGGCGCCGCCAAGCAATAGCACCCCGATGGAGACCAACCAGAGCCGTTGCCGCTTACGACTGCGCATGTCCGCTCTCCTTCGTGTCGCGTCGGCGCCGACGCGGCGCAATTGCTTCGAGGGCCCTTAAGTCGGCCTTGGCGCGCCGAAAGGCAAGCACGGTCCAGAGCGTGACGCCGATCAGAACAAGGGCGACGACGCCGTAGCTCGACCAAACATACACGGCATAGCCGCCCATGGCGAAAAACCCGTCCGTCATTCGATCGCCCCCGCGCGCGCGGACTGCAAGGCGTCGATCCGTCGGCGCGTCAGTTCAAGGCGCATCCGTACCAGGACCAACACCGTGAAAAGACACATGTACGCCCCCGCCATCAACATCAGCGGCCGCAACATCGCCGGATCAATCGCCGGCGTGCCGAGCCGCGTCACGCTGGCCGGCTGGTGCAGGGTATTCCACCAATCGACGGAGAATTTTATGATCGGCAGATTGACCGCGCCGACCAGCCCCAGAATGGCGGCGGCCTTGGCGGCCCGCTCCGGCTCGTCGAAGGCGTTCCGGAGCGCGATATAGCCAAGGAACAGAAAGAACAGGATCAGCACCGAGGTCAGCCGGGCGTCCCAGACCCACCACGTGCCCCAGGTCGGCTGGCCCCAGATCGCGCCGGTGACGAGCGCCAGGAACGTGAACGCCGCGCCGACCGGCGCCGCCGCGACGCCTGCGACATCCGCGAGCGGATGGCGCCAGACCAACAGCACAAACCCCGCGATCGCCAGGGTCGAATAGCTCATCATCGCCAGCCAGGCGGCCGGTACATGCACATACATGATGCGCACGTTATCCTTCTGCTGGTAGTCGATCGGCGACGCATAGAGGCCGAAATACAAGCCCGCCGCAAAGAGCCCGACCGCGGCCGCCGCAAGCCAGGGCGTCAGCCATCCGGCCAGGCGCTGAAAGCGCGCCGGATTGGCGAGCCGGTGCCAGAAACCGCCTGACGGATTAGCCGTCGCAGTCGCATCTGCCAAAATCGCCTCTCCCCTATTCCATCGCATGGCGCAGCGCCGCCGCCGCCGCCCAGGGGCAAAGCGCCATCGCCGCCAGCGTGGTCGCGCCAAGCAGCGCAAGATGCGCCGAAGCGTCAAACCCGCCGACCGCCGCTTCGACGGCGCCCGCCCCGAAAATCAGTGTGGGAATATATAGGGGAAGCGCCAGCAACGTCATCAGCACGCCGCCCCTTCGCGCGCCGACAAGTAACGCCGCGCACACCGCGCCGATCAAACTCAGCGCCGGCCCGCCCAGCAACAGGGCGGCGACCAGCGTCAGCCAGCCATCGGGCGGCAGATTGAGCAGCAATGCCATCAAGGGCGCCGCGACCGCCATCGGCAAGCCGGTCAGCAGCCAATGCGCCAGGCATTTGGCGGCCACGATCACGGTCAGCGATTCGGGCGATATCGCCATTAGCTCCAGCGCACCGTCCCGCCAGTCGGCCTGAAACAGCCGGTCGAGCGCCAGCAGGGTCGCGAGCAAGGCCATGACCCAGATCAGCCCGGCCGCGACCGCTGCCAGCAACTGGGGGTCGGGCCCGACGCCTAGGGGAAACAGCACAGTCCCCAGGATAAAGAAAATCACCGCGAGCAGCGCTTCGCCGCCCTCGCGCCGCGCGATCGCGAGATCGCGGCCCAGAACTGCGAAAAAGCCGTTCACGCCGCCGCCGCCGCCGTTGGGCTATGGTCGGCGATATCCAGGCGCGTCGCGTCCGGCAGAGCCAATGGCGCGTTGGTCGAGGCGATGACGATGCCGCCGCCTGCCCGGAACGCCCCGATCGCCGCCTCGATCCGCGCGACGGACGGTTGGTCCAGCGCGACTGTCGGCTCATCCAGAAGCCAGATGCGCCCCCCGCCCGACGCAAGCGGCCGGGCAAGCGCCAGGCGCCGCCGCTGACCGGCCGAGAGCATGCGCGCCGGCAGGTCGGCGAGCGCTTCGAGGCCGACCGCGGCAAGCGCCTGCTCAAGCGCCGGCCGCCCCGCCGCGGCCCCATACAAGCGCGCCCAAAATGCCAGATTTTCGATAACGGTCTGGGCGGTCTGCAGCCCATCGGCATGGCCGACATAACGAAACGCTGCGCGAAAGGCCTCGGGCTCCTTCTCAACCGGAATGCCCTGCCAGGCGATCCGGCCCGTGAAAGCCGGGATCAGGCCCGCGACGACCCTGAGGAAACTGGATTTACCGGCGCCGTTCCGCCCGACGACCAACGCCGCCTCGCCGCTCCGCAAGGTCAGGTCGACGCCGGCAAAGAGCACCCGGCCGCCGCGCCGACAGGCGAGGTCTTCGATCGCGAGCATGCCCTGCCCCATCAGACGCCAATCATTACCAATCCGAGGCCGCATCTATAGCCGATTGCGGCCGATCCCTAAATCCGTCCCGGCGTCGCAGGCAGGTGTATGTCTGGAGCACAAAATGAACGCGGCCGACGAAAAGGGGGGGTCTTCGCCGGCCGCGACGAGGAGCGCGAGAGCCTTGCGGCTCTTGGCATCGGCTCCTCAGCCCGACGCTTGGGAGCAAATCTGGCGGCCAAACGTGGCGGGATTGGGGCGGGATCGGGATATGATAAGGCGGCGCTTCGCCTATCTAGGAAGCCGCCGCAGCCGCAGAAAAAGGTTGGGCCGCCCGGCTTGGAGGGCCTTCGCCGCATACCGGGTTTCCGGCCAATCGGCCCCTGGCAAGCGCCAATCGTCCGCCCGCTCCGGCCGCCATTCGAAGCGAGCGTCGGCGCGCAGATGCTGCAGCATCCAAACCTGATAGCCCGGATCGTCGGTCGATATCCTGAGTTCGCCGTTATCGGCCAGGGATCGGGCGATATAATCGAGGCCGACGGGACCGATCAGGCGGCGGTCGGCATGGCGGCGCTTCCGCCAGGGGTCCGGCTGCAACACGAAAATCCGCGCCATCGCGCCTTCGGGCATCGCCGCCATCAACGGGCGGGCGTCGTCTGGGCAGATGCGGATATTCCCGACGCCGCTGGCCTCCACCCGCCCCAGGCACGCGGCGACGCCGGTCAGAAACGGCTCGGCGCCGATCAGGCCGACATCGGGGTTGGCGGCGGCCTGCGCCACAAGATGCTCGCCGCCGCCGAAGCCGATCTCAAGCCAGTATGCCCGCTTCGACGCCGCAAACAGCCCTGCCGGATCGACAGGACCGTCAGCCGGGTCCGGCGTCGCCAACTTCGGGAGCAGTCGGTCCACCAGGGACTGGGGAATACGACGGAGGGTGCGGCCGCGCCGGCGGCCATAGAACCGCGGATGCTCCGCGTCCGTGATCAGATTGCGGCTTTCAGCGTTTCGACCAGATCCGTCTTCTCCCACGAGAAGTGTCCTTCCGCTGTCGGCTGCCGCCCGAAATGCCCGTAGGCCGCGGTCGGCGTGTAGATCGGCTTGTTCAGTTCCAGGTGCTCGCGGATGCCGCGCGGCGTCAGGTCCATGCTCTTCTGGATCGCGGCGACGATCTGGGCTTCCGGCACGACGCCGGTGCCATAGGTTTCCACATACAAAGACAGTGGCTTCGAGACGCCGATCGCATAGGCCACCTGGATCACGCAGCGCTCCGCAAGACCCGCGGCCACGACATTCTTGGCCAGGTAGCGCGTGGCGTAGGCGGCGCTGCGATCGACCTTGCTCGGGTCCTTGCCGGAGAATGCGCCGCCGCCATGGGGGCTGGCGCCGCCATAGGTATCGACGATGATCTTGCGGCCGGTCAGACCAGCGTCGCTATCCGGTCCGCCGATGACGAAGCGGCCAGTCGGGTTCACGTAGAACTCGTCCTCCGCCGGCATCCAGCTTGGGTCGGGCAACACCGCCATCACATAGGGCCGGACGATTTCCTTGACATCCTCGGGCGACAGCCCTTCGACATGCTGGGTCGAAACGACGATCGAGGTCGCCCGGATCGGGCGGCCGTTTTCATACTCCAGCGTCACCTGGCTTTTCGAATCGGGCAGAATTCCCGGCAAATCGCCAGCATGGCGCGCGGCCGCCATGCTGCGCAGAATCTCGTGGCTGAAATGCAACGGCGCCGGCATCAGCACGTCGGTCTCGCGGCAGGCGTAGCCGAACATCAGGCCCTGGTCGCCAGCGCCCTCATCCTTCGCATTGCCGTCGGCATCGACGCCCTGGGCAATATCGACCGACTGTTCGTGCACCCGGACGTCGACCTGATTTTCTTTCCAGTGAAAATTTTCCTGGTCGTAGCCAATGTCCTTTACCGCGGCGCGGGCCAGGGCTTCGATTTCCTCGTGACTGACCTCACGCCCCGCCGCGCTTCTGGTTTCGCCAGCAACGAGCACGTATTTTGTCGTGACCAGCGTTTCGACGCCGCACCGGGCAGTCGCGTTGATATCCCGCGCCAAATAAGCATCAACAATGGCGTCGGAAATCCGGTCGCAAATCTTGTCGGGATGCCCCTCGGAAACGGATTCGCTCGTGAAGAGATAACGATTATTGGCCACGTTCGCGGTTCTTTCTATTGCTGCAACCAAGCCCGCCGACGGGCGCCGCCAGCGATGGACGGCGCAGACGATATACACGAATTCGCATATCCCCGCACGCGCCGCCTCTTTCTGCCGCGCCGACCGCGTTCCCGTCAAGGGAAGCCTCGCCTGAACGTCAAACCGCCCTTGCCGCACGCCACAAAATCCGGATATCCTTGGCCCTTCAAGTCCGGTCCGGCGCCAACGCGCGCCTGTTTCGGACATGGGGTCGCCGTTCAAAGGGCGACAAGGGCGCCGACGATTTGGCGGTCAATCTTTAATCTGGGAGGCTATCAATGATCAAAAAAATGGTACTGGCCGGCGCAGGCGTAGCGTTCGGTCTGGCATCCGGCTCCGCGCTCGCCGCGGACAAAGTCGTCTGGGACTATTCCTGGTGGGGCAATCCCCGCGCAGTGACCGTCGGCACTGAGACCGTGCGCGACTGGCTGCTGGAAAAGACCGGCGGCAATTGGGAAATCAAAATTCACTACGGCGAGTCCGTCAGCCCGGCCAAGCAGAACCTCGATAACGTCAAGCGCGGCGCGATCCATGCCGGCTCCATCTGCACAGGCTATCATCCGGGCAAGAACCCCGTAGGCGGCGTCGGCGACCTGCCGTTCCTGCCATTCAAGACCTGGGGCAAGCTGATCGCGGGCCACGAAGCCATCCGCGCCAATGAGCATTGGAAGGCCGAACTGAAGCGCTGGGGCGCCGTGCCATGGTATTCCAACATGCTGCCGCAGTATGAATTCTTCGGCGTCGGCGATCCGCCGAAAAATGCCCTGGATTGGGAAGGCAAGACCGTCCGCGGCCTTGGCGGCATCGGCGAAGCCATGGTGAAGCTTGGCGCCTCCCTGAAATCCGCCCCGGCGCCGGAAGCTTATGAGCTGCTGGAGCGCGGCGTCGTTCAGGCTTGGTCGTTCCCGTACTCCTACACGTTCGGGGCCTATCGCCTGCATGAAATCTCGACCTGGTACACGACCAACTTCCAGCCGGGCACGAACCACTGCCCGACGGTCGTGAATGCCCGCGCCTACGCCAAGCTGCCTGACGAGTGGAAGGCGCTCTTCGAGGAAGCCGTTCCGTTCGCATACAAGACGCTGGTCGCTGCCTACGAAGCGGCCGACAAGAAGTGGATCCCGATCTTCGAAGGCATGCCGACGCTGAAGGCCATTGCATTCGATGATGCGGACCTGAAGGCCGTTCAAGAAAAGGCCGGACAGCCGGTCTGGGACGAGTGGGTCGCCGCTCGCGCTAAGGAAGGCCTGCCTGGCCGCGAAATCCTTGACTCGGTCCTGGCCGCTGCGAACGGCGCCAGCTGATCTCGTGCGCCGTCAATCGCTTCAGGGCGATTGACGGCCAAGAAGCATCTGACAGGCGGTCGCCCTTCTCAACAGGGCGGCCGCCAGTTTTATCTGCACCCTGCACGGAGCATCGGGAAAAACACAATGCTGCACTTTACTGAAGGTGTGACTGCTCGCGGCGAAGGGGGCCGGCTTGGTTCAGTCGACCGGGCTTTTTCCAAAGTCGAGAATCTCTGCAATGCCATCGCGGCTTTCGTGATCGTCATCGTGATGGTCTATATGTGCGCCGAGATCCTTAGCCGGAAGTTCATGGGCCGCCCGCTGGAAGGCGTCATTGATTGGATTGAACTTTCAATGGCCAGCTTCGCCTTCCTTGGCGCAGCGTATTGTCAGCGCCTTGGCAGCCATGTCCGCATGGAATTGCTGATCGGCCGCTTCCGTGGCCGGATCCTCTGGACGATGGAAGCATTCGCGATCGCAATCGCGCTCTTCTACGTCCTAGTGATCGCCTATCGGAGCGCCACCCAGGACTTCTGGTGGTCGTTCGACCAGGGCGACAGCACGATGGATATCTACCTGCCCACCTGGCCATCCAAGCTGCTTGTCTCGATCGGGTTATCTGTGCTTGCGGTCAGGCTCGCCATTCAGCTTTGCGGCTATGTTCGCCTCATGCGAACTCCGGACGCAAAGCCGATTGCGGTGCCATTGATCAAGAGCGCGGCAGACATCGCCCGTGAAGAAGTTGAGGAAGCTACGGCGCTCGAAACTTCCGGGTCCAGGGCCAAATCCACGAAACCGAACGAATAGGGCGAGGGCGGATACATGATTGACCCATTTGACGCCGGCCTAATTTCGGTCGCCGTAACGATAACTCTGGTGCTTCTCGGCGTGCGCATCGGCTATGCCTCCGGCGTCGTCGGCATGCTGGGCCTTGCTTACCTTCGCGGTTGGGAGCCCGGCACGGGGCTCGCGGGCGCGCTTGCCTACTCCGAAGTCAGCCACTACTCCCTCTCCGTGCTGCCGATGTTCATTCTGATCGGCTACCTCGCCTTCTTCGCGGGGCTGACGCAAGGGGCGTTCGCCGCGGCGCGCGCCTGGTTCGGTTGGCTGCCTGGCGGCCTGGCGGTGGCGACGGTCTTCGCCACGGCGGGCTTTGCCGCCGTATCCGGGGCTTCGACCGCGACGGCGGCTGTCTTCAGCCGTGTCGCCATCCCGGAAATGCTGAAATACGGTTACGACAAACGGCTCGCGGCCGGCGTCGTCGCCGCAGGCGGCACCCTCGCCTCCTTGATCCCGCCGTCTGCGATTCTCGTTATCTATGCGATTATCGTCGAGCAATCGGTCGGCGCGCTTTTGCTGGCCGGCTTTATTCCGGGCGGCATCTCGGCGCTCGTCTATGCTGGCGTGATCGTTTTCCGGTGCAAGATGTGGCCGCAGCTTGGCGCTCCGATCCGGGGCACGACCTGGAACGAACGCATCAGGGCCACGCCCGGCGCATTCCCGATCATCATCGTCGTCGCGATCATCCTGGGCGGCATCTACTCCGGCTGGATCACGCCGACGGAGACCGGCGCCGCCGGCGCCGCGGTGATCTTCCTGATGGCGTTGATGCGCAAGGTTCGGACCGGCACAGGCATGACCCGGGACGATCTCGGCGAAGCCCTGATGGAGACCTCGAAGATCACGGTCATGATCTTCACCATCATCTGGGGCGTGTTGATCTATGTGCGGTTCCTGGGCTTTACAGGCCTGCCGGATCATTTCGCCCAATGGATATCCAGCCTTGAAATCCACCGGATGTTCATCTTCCTGATGATCCTGGGCGTATACATCATCCTCGGCATGTTCATCGACGGCATCGGCATGCTGTTGTTGACCCTGCCAGTTGTGTATCCCGCGATCGTCGTGCTTGGCTTCAATCCGATCTGGTTCGGCATCATCCTCGTGAAGATGATCGAGATCGGGCTGGTGACGCCGCCAATCGGCTTGAACTGCTTCGTCGTCAACGGGGTCAGACCAGACATCCCATTGTCCGAAGTCTTCAAGGGCATCTGGCCGTTCGTCCTGGCCGACCTTATCACCGTCGGCTTCCTGATCGCGTTCCCGGGCATTGTGCTCTATCTGCCCGAAACGATGATGCCCTCCAATCTCGGCTAACGCCGAGACGACTGGGCGACGCTCTGAAGGAGGGCCGGTTTGCCGCGAGGCAAGCCGGCCCTTCGGCTTTTCAGCCCGAATATGCTCAGGCGGCGACGGCCGCCGCCGTCAGTGCCGCCTCTGCCGCCGGGCAGAATCTGCCCATTCCCGAATGCGCGACCGCTAGTCCGGCTCCCTTACAATTCAGTCACTTGGGCTGTCCGCCGCCCCTGGCCCGGCGCTTGCTAGGGTTGGGGCGGAGGATTTTCTTATGAGCACTGGCCTGCAATCAGTTTCGCCCCGGGTCGACGCCCCGGCCCCGCCCTCGACCGACGCCGAAACGTCGCTCGGCGCGAAAGGCGATAAGCCGGATGCCGAGTTCACGTTCAACGACCTGATCGACATCATCAATCCGCTGCAGCATCTGCCCGTGGTTTCGACCATCTACAGGGCGATCACCGGCGATGAGATCTCAACGCACGCCCGCGCCATCGGCGGCGGCCTGTATGGCGGGCCGCTTGGCATGCTGGCGGCCGGCGCGATCATGGCGATCGAGGAAGCCGCCGGCACGAACCCGTCCGAACAATTGGCGGCCTTGTTCAATAGCGACAGCGGGGATGCGCCAGAGCAAGCTGGCGGCGTTCAGGTCGCCGCGGCTCCCGGTACATCACCGGCGACCGCAGCCGCCGCAGCCGCTTCGCCTGAGGCAATGGCGCTCGCAGCCGCGCCCGGCGGCGCCAACACTGCTGCTGCGCCCGTACCAACGGCGGCTGAAGGCCCGGTCATGCCGTTCACGGCGCGGTCCGGGCGTCGCTTCTTCGCCCTGCCGAGCGCCGACGGTCAGCAGATGATGCCGCTTGGCCGCGATCCCGCCGCCGTCCAGACCTTGCAGGCGTCCCATGCGGCGCGCTTGCAAGCCCTGAAGGCAGCAGAAGCGCTCAGCGCGCCAGCGACGGCGTCCACGGACGCGAATGCCCCGGCAAGCGCCGGAAGCCCGCAACTCAACCTGACCCAGGGCGCGTTGCTGGATCGGTTCATCGCCGGCGCACAAAGCCCCGACGGCAAATCCGACGGCCGCGCCAGCCATCCGGGCATGGCGCCGCCCGAAGGCGCGACGGCCGAGTGGTTCGCCGCCCGCATGCAGGCGAACTTGCAGAAATACGCTGAAACCCAGGCCCAGAACGACCGCCGACCGCAGAGCGCAGCAGCGAACTAAAGCGTGGCTCTGCCGGACGACCGCCGCCCACGGATCTACTGACCTGGAAAAGCGAAAGGCCCGCGCCGGTGGGACGCGGGCCTCGGGCGCATTCCCGATCGACCTGGGGTAGGGTTGCGTCCGCCAAGGAGGCGGGAGGGTTACCAGCGGACGCCTAA
>CALAHN010000103.1 GCA_937891825.1 uncultured Alphaproteobacteria bacterium | reverse complement strand
CCGCCCCCGGAGGCGCCGGGCC
Source organism: uncultured Alphaproteobacteria bacterium (assembly GCA_937891825.1). Lineage (GTDB taxonomy): Bacteria > Pseudomonadota > Alphaproteobacteria > Bin95 > Bin95 > VMCJ01. Next base: position 32,203 of record CALAHN010000103.1, on the reverse strand, counting down.
GCGTCCTGCGGGCCAGCAAGGCGGCGGCGACGGCGGCGCGATTCCCGGCGTTCGGACCATCATCGCCGTCGCGTCGGGCAAGGGCGGGGTCGGCAAATCGACCGTCGCCGCGAACCTGGCGACGGCGATGGCGCTCCGCGGCCTCAGGGTCGGGCTGCTGGATGCGGACATCTATGGGCCGTCGATCCCGCGCATGCTCGGGCTGAACCGGCGGCCGGACAGCCCCGATGGCAAGAAGCTCATTCCGCTGAAAGCCCACGGCGTCAAGTTCATGTCGATCGGCCTGATGGTCGAGGAAAAGACCGCGATGATCTGGCGCGGCCCAATGGTGATGAGCGCGCTCCAGCAGATGCTGCACGATGTCGCCTGGGCGACGCCCGCGGAGCCGCTGGACGTGCTGGTGCTGGACATGCCGCCCGGCACCGGCGACGCGCAGTTGACCGTGGCGCAGCGCGTGCCGCTGACGGGCGCCGTCATCGTCTCGACGCCCCAGGATATCGCGTTGCTCGACGCCCGGCGCGGCGTATCGATGTTCCAGAAGGTCAATGTGCCGGTGCTGGGCGTCGTCGAAAACATGAGCGTCTATGTCTGCGAGAATTGCGGCCACGCCGCCCATCCCTTCGGCCACGGCGGCGCCCGGGCCGAAGCGGCGGCGCTTGGCGTGCCGTGCCTTGCCGAAATTCCCCTGACGATCGGCATCCGCGAGCAAGGCGACGCCGGCGCGCCCATCGTCGTCGCCCGGCCCGAATCGGCCGAGGCAGAGGCGTTCCTCGGTCTCGCCGACCGGGTGATCGAGGCGATCGAGGCGCGGGGCGCCCTCAAGCAAGGCGCGCCGACGATCGTGTTCGAGTGACGCGCGGGTCCCCTCAGGGGCGGGCGAGAAATCCGCGAATGACGTTTTCCGTCATGCGGCTGATCGAGTTGTCGCCGCCGTTCCAGGGCAAGCTGCCGCAATAGGTGATGGAGCCGGTCGCGAAGACCGCGCCGCCATTCGCCGTATCGAAGTAGACGATGTCCGCCCGGATCAATTCCTCCGGGCGGCCGCCGGGGGGCTGCTTGGCGCGGGGGACGGTGTCGACATGGGTCAGTTGCTCCTCGTGCACCAGGACGAAATGTTCCTGATGCGCTTCCGAGGATGCCAGGATCGCGGCGTTTTGCGGCGTTCCGAGGCGCGTATCGGCGCGGTCCAGTTCGAACCCGGCCGCGCCATTGCCGGAATAGCCGAAGTCGCCGAGCGTCGCGTCCGGCACGCCATCGAAGATCCAGGCATGCTCCGGCGCGTAGGAGGCCTCGGTCCGCCGGTAGTATGAGCCCTGGAACAAGCCCTGGCTCGTGAAGCCCACGCCGGCCAGCGCTTGCGGCGGTCGGCCGTTGCGCCGCCAGAGGCCGCCATAGGCGCCGTCGAAGGCGTTCCAGTATTCGCCCGGCTCCGACGCCCAGGCCCGAATGCCACCCTCGGCCCGGCGGATTTCATAGACGCCGTCAAGCATCGGATGCTTGGCGATCCGCCAATAAAAACCGTTGCCGCCGAGATACATAAGCCGGCCGCCCTGCCGGTGGGCATAGTCGTGGAAGGCGTCCAGGCTCGCCTTGGTGTGATATTCTGGATGGGTCGTCGTCGCGACCGCCTTGTAGCCCGCGAGGCATGCGGCGCCCTCCCGGTCCAGGTCCTCGTCGGTCAGGATGTCGTAGTCGATGCCCTTCGATTCGAGCCATTGAATGAGGTGCAGGTCCGCCGGCAGATGGCGAAGGCCGGATGCGGCGAAGCCATTGGCGACCGCCATATAGCCCGGCCGCATATTCAGGATCGGCCGATGCCGCGTCGTATGGCAGATGCCGCTGCCGTCGCTGTGGAAATTGTAGGTCGAGAGGCCGAAACCCGGATATGTGTCCGGCGTCCAGGGCCGGGCGCCCCAGGCTTCCGCCTTTGCCAGATAACCGGCCGTCGTGTTGAGGCGGGCCTGGTTGGCGTAGATCACGTAGGTGAAGGTCGGGATGACCACGCAGAAATCCGCCTGCCGCTCGCCTTGCTTCGGCCTGACAAAGAACGGGATCACGTCCTCCGCGCCGCCGTCGGCGGGGTCCAGGGTCAGGCGGGCGCCGTAGACGCCGCTCTTCATGCCGTCGGGCAGAGTGAAGCTGAAATCCGTCGTCCAGCGGCAGTCGTCGATATCGTCGTCGTGGAAATGGATCGCGCCATATTCCGACGGGCGATGGCGCCAGCACATTTCCTCGCCGCTCCAGGCTGCGCCGGTCATGGCGCGGGCCGGCAGGTTCACGAGACGGCCATGCAAGCCGTGCGGCCCGGCGTCGATCGCGTCCAGGCCGGACATGTCCCGGGAAAAATCCCATGCGGCGAGAACGTTGGGCGGCGTTGGTTTCTGGCCGGCTGGCGCGGTTTCGGGCCGCACGGCGCCCCTATACAGGACTGGCCGCTCAAGCTTGCCGTTGAAGCAGGTCGCCGGTCCCGTCCCGTCGAGCGACGCGATCAACAGATCGCCCTTGCCCGATGGCGGGCCGTCGGCTGTCACCGTGGTCGTCGCGACGCGGCCGTCGTCGATCCCGACTTCCGGCTGAAGCTGCTCCTGGCCGACGGCGAGCGTGCCCGCCTCGGCGTCATAGGCGCACCAGACCCTGGCCCAGCGCCGCTCTCGAAGCGGCTTGCCGACGGCTATGCGGGCGCCGTTCAAGCGCGCTTCGGCGCCCGATGGGCCGATGGCGAGCGCGAACCCGGCGCCCTCCGGCGTCATGCGGGCGATCACGCCTTGGGCAGGCTTGTCGGGCGTCGTCGGCCATATGGTCGCCGACGCCGTGAAGGATGCGACGCCGTCGAGCGCGGCGCCCACGGGGACGCGGATATAGGAGCCCAGGCTGACGGTCTGAAAGCGCGAAGCATATGCGCCCTCGAAATCCGCCGGGATTTCCGCTTCCTGGATGCCGGGGCTCTCCGGATTGGGGTCGCCCGAAATCAGCCGGACCAGCCGCGCCCGATAGGGCTTGGCGCCCGTGCTCGAGACCTTGAAGGCGATCGTGTCGCCTGGGGCGACAGTCAGCTTGTCGCCATAGCCGATAATCGGAATCATGGGCGCGCGTGATCCTTTGCTTGCCGAGCCATCGGGGTTCCGCGATCATCGGCTAGGCAACCGCTCCTCGCAACAGTCAGGCTTTCGCTCATGTCCCATGACCTCGCCATACTTGGCGGCCGCATCATTGATCCCGCCAACGGCCGGGACGGCTTCGCCGATATCGCCTTCAAGGACGGCAAGGTCGCCGCCATCGGCGCGGGCGCCGGGGACGGCGCCGTCGAAACGGTGCGCGCCGATGGGTTGATCGTGACCCCCGGCTTGATCGACCTGCATACGCATATCTATTGGGGCGGCACATCCCTTGGCGTCGACCCGGACGCCTATATGGGCCAGACCGGCTGCACCACGCTGGTCGACGCCGGGAGCGCCGGCCCGGCGAATTTCCACGGCTTCCGCCGCCATATCGTCGAGCCGGCGAAATCGCGAATCCTGGCTTATATCAATGCGAGCTTCGCTGGCATCTTCGCCTTCAGCCCGGCCGTGATGGTCGGCGAATCGGGCGATATCCGCCTGCTCAATCCGGGGGAGGTCGTACGGGTGGGCCGCGAGCACCTGGACATCGTCGTCGGCGTGAAGGTCCGCGTGGGGCTGGTCGCCTCGGGCGGCATCGGCGTCGCGCCGCTCGATATCGCGATCGAGGCGGCGGAGGCTCTGGGCCTGCCGGTCATGGCGCATCTGGATCACCCGCCGCCGTCACGGCTTGAGGTGCTGTCGCGGCTCCGTCCCGGCGATGTCCTGACCCATTGCTACCGCCCGTTCCCGGCCGCGCCGACCACCGCCGACGGCCGGGTGCGCGATGAAGTCATGGCGGCGAAAGCCAAGGGCGTCATTTTCGATATCGGCCATGGCAAGGGCTCGTTCAGTTGGCAGGTCGCGGAGACCATGCTGGCGGCCGGCCTGCCGCCCGACTGCATCTCCTCCGACGTGCATACGATGTCGGCGCTGGGGCCGGCATTCGATCAGCTTGTGACGATGTCGAAATTCCTGCACCTCGGCCAGGAGCTTTCGGATATTGTGCGGGCTGTGACGGACGCGCCGGCGCGCGCCGTGGGGCGCCCGGAATTGGGCGCGCTGACGGTCGGCGGCCCGGCGGATGCGACCTTGCTGCGCATCCAGGAAGGCGCTTTCCCCCTGACCGACGCCAGCGGCGTCACGGTCGAGGCCCGGCGCCGGTTCGGACTTGCAGGCTATGTCCGGGAAGGCGTATGGCGGCGTCCAGGCGAGCATTGAACTGCGATTGTCGAGGGAGGCCGCAAGATTGGCGAAGTCCGGCCATAACCGACCGACAGGGCCGATCGGACCCATGGCCGCCATGCTCAGCGGCGGGCCGGGGGTTCTGCGCCGGGCGATCAGGCCGCTCCTGAGCGTCGCCGCGATCTTTACGACCGCGAAATCCTTTCGGCGCAGCCCCGTGCTCGGCAGTCCCCTGCTAAATGCGTGCGGCCTGCATGTGGCGCGATTGATTGTGGCGCATCTGATGATGGGCCTCCGGATCCGCCTTTTTGGCGTCATGGTCCCGGCGCCCGACCGTCGCGCCTTTGCCAGGACCGGCCTGATCATCAAGCCGGATTTCCTCCCGCCCGAGCTTTTCGCCCGCATCGTTGCGGAAGCTGAACGCTATCAGGGCGGCGTGCAGGAGTTTCAGGAAGGCGAGGCGATCACCCGCCGCGCAATGTTCGACGACCCGGCGTCGGCGCCGGGCCCGGCAACGCGGTCCCTGGAAACCTGGAAGCCCCTGGCGCGGACGATGGCGATGGCGTCTGGCGGCGCGCCGGCGATCTGGTCGATCGAATGCGTCGTGCATGGGGCCGGAGACCCCCAGGCGACGTTGCATTCGGACACCTTTCACCCGACCGCAAAATGCTGGCTGTATTTGACCGATGTCGGACCGACGGAAGGTCCGTTCATGTATGTGGTCGGCTCCAATCGCCTGACCTGGCGGCGGTTGGTCTGGGAGTATCGGCGTAGTCGGATCGCCCGCGATCTGGACGATGGCCATAGCGAACATGGCTCGCTGCGGGCGACGTCCGATGACCTGATCGAACTTGGCCTGGCAGAGCCCCGGGCGATTGCAGTCAAGGCGAATACGCTTGTCGTCGCGAACACATATGGCTTCCACAAGCGCAGCATGGCGCCGGCGGGCGCGATGCGGACTGCGATCATGGGCTATGCCCGCGACAATCCGTTTCTGCCGGTTTCGCTGCCGCCGGTCGGCGTGGCGCAGGGGCTGCTGGCCCGTGGCCGCCAGCGGTATTTCAGGTGGCTGCGGCGCGAGACGGAAGCAGGGCGCATCGCAGGCCGGCGCGTCTATGTCGGCCGGCTCGATCGGTGATTGGCGCCTAACGCAGCGTTTCTGCCAGTCGCGCGGCTTCCGCCCGCTCATCCGGCGTCAGCGCGGCCGCCAGTTGGCGCGCCGCCGCGGCTGCGTTCGCGACATCCTGCTCCGCCGCCAGCATCAGCCAGGCCAGCGCTTCGACGGGCGCAGCCTTGGCGTCGCCGTTCAGCAAGGCGAGCGCCAGATTGAAGCGGGCGAGCCCATGGCCCTGGCGCGCGGCGTCCGTGTAGAGCCGGCGCGCGGTCGCCATGTCGCCTTCGCCGCTGGCGAGGCGCGCCCGGTTGAACTGGGCGTCCGCCAGTCCTGCCGCCGCCGCCAGATCGAGTTGGCGGATGGCGAGCGCCCGGTCGCCTCTGGCAAGCGCGATTTGCGCCAATCTGTATTGTGCTTCCGGCAATCCGGCGCTGGCGGCTTCGGCGATCCAGGCGTCCGGCGCGCCCCAGCGCCTCGCGGCGTCCGGCCCGAGCGCCTCGATCGCGAGCCCCAGATAGAACATGGCCTGCGGATCGCCCGCCTTGGCTTTGGCGCTATAATATTCGGGCGTGTGTTTGAAGTCGTCGAAGGGCGCGATCTGGGCGAAGGCTGGCGTGTGCAGCAGCCCCGCGAGCAGCAGCAGCGCCGCTATTTTTTGGCGGCGGGTTTGGGCGACGGGACCGGCTTTACCAGTGCGGGCGCGGGCGCGGGCGGCGCCATCGGCGGAGCCGCCATCGCCGTCGCCGTAACAGCAGTCGCAGCAGGCGCAACCGGCGGCGCTTCGACCATCGCCTGGGTTTGCGGCGGCAGCGGCGCGGGCCCGCCTTCGATCAAGCGATATTCCTGCCCAGGCAAAGGCGTGGCTGAACAATCGGGCCGACCAAGCGTGCGGTAGCACCAATAGGCTGCTTGCGGCTCCGGCAGGCGCTCGCCGCGGTCCGCCCAGCCAATGGCGTGCAGGCGCGTGTCCGACGGCTTGATATATTCGCAAGCCGTCAGCGCCAGGAGCATGGCGAGCGTTGATATGATACGCATGCGGCAATTCCCGTGTCGGTGCGGGACGCGATCCCGTTACATGCATCAAAGTAGGGGGATCCAGACAAATTAAGCGTTAACGTCGATGACGGTGCGACCGCGGACGGACCCGGCAAGGATCGCATCCGCGAGGCCGATGGCGGCTTCCAGGCCGACAATGCTGGTCGCCGCATCCAGTTTCGCCAGCGGCAGGTCGCTGGCGAGACGGGACCAGACGGTCTGCCGCTCGCTTTGCGGCGCCATCACGGAATCGATGCCGGCCAGCGTCACGCCGCGAATGATGAACGGGATCACGGTAGTCTTCAGGCCAGCGCCGCCGGCGAGGCCGCACGCGGCGACGGCTCCCCGATATTTCATCGCGGTCAAGAGGCCCGACAGGATATCGCCGCCGACCGTATCGATCGCGCCCGCGAAGCGCTCCGATTGCAGGGGGCGCTTGCCAAGTTCGGTCAACTCTTCCCGGCCGATCAGGCGTTGCGCGCCCAGGTCCTTGAAATAGCCCTCGAGCGCGGCGCGGCCGCTGCCGGCGGTCACGTCGTAGCCAAGCTTGGCGAGAACCGCGACCGCGACGCTGCCGACGCCGCCGCCGGCGCCGGTCACCAGCACTTCGCCGTCGCCCGGCTTGATCCCGTGCGCTTCCAGCGCGAGGACACATTGCATCGCCGTGAACCCGGCGGTGCCGATCGCCATGGTCTGGATGTCGGAAAGCGCCTCGGGCGCCTTGACCAGCCATGCGGATTTCAGCCGCGCCATGGTCGCGTAGCCGCCCCACCAGACCTCGCCGACCCGGAAGCCGGTGCAGACGACCCGGTCGCCCTTGGCGAAGGCGCTGCCGCCGCCGTCCTCGACGATGCCGACCAGGTCGATGCCGGGCACATGGGGATAATTCCGCACCAGCCCGCCCTGGCCCTTCAACACCAGACCGTCCTTGTAGTTCAGGGTCGAGTACAGCACCCGCACCAGCACGTCGCCCGCCGGAAGCCGGTCCTGGTCCAGGGTCGTGACAGCGGCGGAAACGCCAGCGTCCGATTTTTCCAGAAGAATCGCTTGAAAGTCCGCCATTGCGCCGCCCCATCGCTTTCGCGCCGGGCTTGGTCGGTCCCTCGCGCTTTTCCACATGTATCTCCGCGCTTTTACCAAATCCTCGCTGGAACGGAAAGCGTTCGGCCCGGCGCTTGCAAAGACCCATGCGACGCGAGCGAGCCAGGCAGGGGAATGCAGGCTTTCTATCGCGCGATGGGAAGGAATTGCCCGGTGAATTTAGCCGACTGGCGCCGGGACGACAGGGGAAGCAAGAGAATGCTGGAGCAAGCACGGACGGATCTGGAAGACGAAGCCAACCTCAGCACCTTCGGAGCGTATCGTCTGATGACGGCGGAGATCACATTCTTCGGCGGCGAGGCCGCGCCGGAAGCGGTCACATGGCGCGACTATGACGTGACGCCAGGCTTCCCGCGGCTCCGGGCGTTTCTTGAGCGCTGGCGCGGCGCTTGCGACTTCGGCGTTCGCTCCGTGACCGTCACGGATATTGAAGCCGCGACCATGCCAGCCTGCCGGATTTCGCCGACGACCCCGGCGATCCACTGACTTTCACGGCCTCCCGTACTACATAGACGGGGACGGGAGGCAAATCAGTGACGATGGATAGGGTAATGACGACGGTCCGCGAGGACCGGGCGTTTCTAACGGTTCTGGGCGATACGGCGGCGGCATTTCTCCAAGGCCTGCTCTCCCAGGATGTGACGAAAGTCGCGCCGGGCGTCGCCTGCTACGGCGCGCTGCTGACGCCGCAGGGAAAATTTCTGCATGACCTGTTCCTGACGGCGCCGCTCGATGGCGCCCCCGGCATCCTGCTGGAATGCGAGGCCGAGCGCGCGGACGACTTGTTGCTGCGCCTGAAGCGCTACCGGCTCCGGGCGAAGGTCGAGCTGACACCGGTCGAGGGCCTGGTCGTCGGTCTGGCATGGGGGGCGCGTCCCTTCGGGCTCGATCCCAGGCCGGGACATGCCGAAATGCGCGATGGGGCGATGCTTTATACCGACCCCCGCCTGGCGGACCTCGGCGTCCGCGTCATCGGGCCTCGGGCGGCGGTCGCCGGGATCTTGAGCGGCGCCAGCGCCCCTGACGACCGGGCGGCCTACGATCGGCTGCGGCTGTCGCTCGGCGTGCCCGAAGGCGGGCGGGATATATCGATCGATAAGGGCTTTCTCTTGGAAAGCGGGTTCGACGAATTGCACGGCGTCGATTGGCTGAAGGGCTGCTATGTCGGCCAGGAATTGACCGCGCGCACGAAATACCGGGGCCTGGTCAAACGCCGACTGATGCCGGTGCGGATCGAAGGCCCCGCCCCTGAAATCGGGGCGGCGCTTGACTTTAACGGCAAGAACGCGGGCGAAATGCGCGGCGCGGAAGGCGATGTCGGCCTCGCGCTGATCCGCCTGGATGCATGGCGCGCGGCGAAGGCGGCGGGCGAGCCGATTGCGGCAGGCGCCGCCAGATTGTGGCCCGAGAAGCCGGATTGGGCCGCGTTCGAATGACCGTGTTCGGCCGGATGCATGCGATCTCGGGCGACATTACGGCTTTCGAAGGCGACGCTATCGTCAATGCCGCCAATGAAACCCTGCTGGGCGGCGGCGGCGTCGATGGCGCAATCCATCAGGCGGCCGGTCCCGGATTGCTGCAGGAATGCCGCGCGCTTGGCGGCTGCCCGACGGGCGAAGCCAGGATCACCGGAGGCCACAAACTTCGGGCGCGCTACGTCATCCACACGGTCGGGCCGATCTGGTCCGGCGGCAGGGACGACGATCCCGCACTCGCGGCCTGCTACCGGAACGCCTTGCGCCTCGCCGCCGAGCATGGCTGCCGGACCATCGCGTTTCCGGCGATTTCAACGGGCGTTTATCGCTTCCCGTTCGACCGGGCGAGCCGCATCGCGGTCGCCGCGACGGCGATGGAACTGGAACGGCTGCCATCGATCGAAGCCGTCACGTTTGTGCTGTTCGGGACTGAGCCCCTGGCGCGCTTTCAGGCGATCCTGACGGCTGCGTCCGCCTGAGCGCGTTCAGTCGGCGGCCGAAATCTGCGCGTCGTCGCCGTCCTCGTCCCAATCCCCGAAATACGGCGAGATGCCGAGGCCGGCGTCGGAGAACGGATAATCCGCTTCCAGCCGGTAAATCGGTCCGTCCGGCCTGAGCGTCGACGAATAGGCGGAAAATCCCGAAACCCGGTAGCTCTCCCGCCGGAAACCGCCGTTCCGCTCCAGGAACGCCCGGACCGGCTCGAGCGGCGGCGGGTCGCGGAAGCGGGCGAGGGTGATGTGGGGCTTGTAGGTCTGCCGGTCGGCCGCGAAGCCAGCACGGCGGCAGGCGCGCTCCACTTTCGCCTGCAACTCGAGCAACGGCTCCTGCGGCGCGAGGCCCGCCCAAATCGATTTGACGCCGCGGCCGTTTGAAAACTGGCCGACGCTATCCGGCATCAGTTCGAAGGATGGCTGGTCGATCCGCACAAGCTCGTGGTCGAGTTCCTCGGCGGCGGCGTTCGAGACGTCGCCAACGAACCGCAGCGTGATGTGCATGTTCTCGGTCGCCGTCCAGTTGGCGCCCGGCACATCCTGCTGCAGGTCTTCCAGCGCCCGCTTGATGCGAGCCGGGAGGTCAAGCGCAATGAAAAGCCGCATCGCCCGTCACCCGGCGGCCGCGACGGAAACGGCGGCGGCGGCCTGGGCGGCCCTGCGGGCTGTATCCCGGCTATGGGGCTTCAGGGCTTGCCGCTCCGCCAGGAGGGCCGAGGCATGGCGCCAGTCGCCGGCGCGCATGGCGGCGTCGATCAGCATCTGCTGAAAGACATCGCGCTGGGCGTGACTGCCGCCGATGGCGCCCCAGGCATAGCGCACAGGCGCCAGCGCCTTAACGGCGGCGGCATAATCGCCAGTGCCATAAGCGGCGATCCCGGCGGCCATCGGCGCTGCGATATCCCGGTAGATCGCCGCCCAGTGATCGTCGCCCGCCGCGCCCCGCGCCGCCATGGCGTCCGCCAGCGAGCCGCGTCCGGCCCCGGCGAAGGCCAGCGCGATGTGCAGGTCGTTGAAGGGCAGGATGTGGTCCGCGGCTTTGGTCGCCGCGACCGCCGCCAGGGCTTCCCAGCGGTCGCCGCAGTTTACGTCCCGGCATTTCAGCCGCATCAGCATGGCGGCGGCGTTTGCGATGTCGAGCCCGTCGTCGGTGGCTTCCGACCGGAAGCGGTTGTCATAGAGGTCGAGCACGGCCTCCGGTTCGTCCAGTTCCAGATGATAGAGCGCCTTGTGCCACCAGACATGATTGGCGAAATTGTGGACCTTGCCGTCCCAGGCGCTGACGTCGCGCGCGACCCAGGCGATGCCCTCCCGATGGCGGCCCTGCATTTCCAGGACATGGGTGACCGCGTGGATCGACCAGGTATCGCTTGGGTCGAGTTCGACGGCGCGCCGGCCGAAGCGCTCGGCCTCGTCATAATGTCCCGCTTCTTCAAGGCCGAACGCCCGCATGCCGAGGACGGCGGCATAGCCAGGGATATGGGGCCGCCAGTGAGGCATGACCCGGGCGACCGAGTCGCGATGCTCCGCGACGTCGCCCAGATAGAAATGCAGATAGTGGGCGAGCTTCAGCGCAAGCACGTCCGTCGGCCAATCGATCAGCACGGCTTCGAGCGCCTGAACGGCGGCGCGGAGATCGCCCGCGGTCCACGCCGCAAGCGCCTGGGCATGCAGCTTTTCCCGGGCGTTGCCGCGGTTTTCCGCCAGCGACGTCGCCTTGGCGCTCGCGGCGGCGGCGCGCTCGAGCAGCGGCTTCTGGCACATCAGGTGAAAGATATAGCCCGCCATCGTCTGATGCAGGGGCGCTTCGGGGTCGGCTTGCAGCGCGGCCTTCAGACGGCCGCCGGTATCGATTCGAAACCCGAGATAGGCGTCGGTCAGGGCGTCATGGGCGTCAGCGGCGGCGGCGCCGGCGACGGTGATTGCAAGGCCGCGCTTGTCCTGATGCGTCTGCATGGGCGCTCTCCTTTTGCGTCGATCGGCTTCAATCCGCGTCGTGGCGACTTGCACTAGCATCGCTTGCGACGTTCAGAAAGGCCGCAAGTCGGCGCCGCAATGCGGCAGCATCCCTGGTCTCGCATTCCCAGACGATCCGGGCCTCCCAGCCGAGCGCCGCCAGCGCGCTCAGGGCCGCGGCGTCGCGGCTGACATTCCGGGCGATCTTGGCCGTCCAGTAGGCCCGGTTGGTCTTCGGCGTGCGGGCACCGCGCGGGCAGTCGTGGCCATGCCAGAAGCAGCCGTGCACGAAGATGACGCGGCGGTCGCGGGCGAACGTCAGGTCGGGGTTGCCGGGCAGGGCCTTGGCATGCAGACGGTAACGGCGGCCGAGGCCATGGACCATCCGGCGGACGACCATCTCGGGCTTGGTGTCGGCGCTCCTGACCGCGCGCATGGCATGCCGCCTTTGGGCGTCGGGCAGGCGGTCGAGCTTTGGCAGGGCCATTGCGTTGTCCGGGCTTCCAAGGGGCGAATTACCGTTATATTGCCTCATCGTCCAATATTGAAAGCGCGCCCTGCCATGACCGACGCCGAAACCGCCCTCCGTCAAGCCGTCATCGACACATGCCTGGAGATGAACGCGAGCGGCATCAACCAGGGAACGTCCGGCAATGTCTCCGCCCGTTGGCAGGATGGCCTGCTGGTCACGCCTTCGGGCATTCCCTACGCCGAGCTGGAGCCGGAAGACATCGTCTTCATGCGCTTCGGTGGCGACTTCAAGGCGAAGCAGGGCTTGAAGCCCTCCAGCGAATGGCGCTTTCACGTCGATATCATGGCGGATCGGCCAGATGTTCAGGCGATTGTGCATACCCATTCGCTCTATGCGACGACCATCGCGATCAAGGGCCTGGATATTCCGGCGGTGCATTACATGATCGCCGCCGCCGGCGGGCCGACGATCCGCTGCGCGCCCTATGCAACCTTCGGCACGGCCGAGCTTTCGGCCCATGCAGTCACGGCGCTGGCGGACCGGCACGCCTGCATTCTCCGCCATCACGGCGTCATCGCCTGCGGGGCGAACCTGAAGCGGGCACTCTGGCTGGCGGGCGAGGTCGAGACCCTGGCGAAGCAGTTCCACTTGTCCCTGATGCTGGGCGACCCCTGCATTTTGCCCGACGACGAAATCGCGCGGGTCGTCGCGAAGTTCGGGACCTACGGCCCGAAATCGAAGCCAGAATAGGCCCGCCGGCATTCACCGGCGCTAGCGTCACGCGACGGCGTATGGCGCAAGTTTGGCCCAATCGAACGTGACGCCAGTTCCCGGCGCATCTGGGGCGACGCCCTTGGCATTCTGCAGCACGAAAGGGCGGGTCGTGTAGGCGTCGATTGGGAAGCTGTGGACTTCCATCCAGCCGGCATGCGGCTGGCTCGCCATTAGGCTGACATGCAGTTCCTGCATGCCGTGGCTGCACACCGGGATCCCTGCCGCCTGCGCCATGGCCGCGACCTCCATCCAGCCGGTGACGCCGCCGCAGTTGGAGGCGTCCGGTTGGATGAAGGCGAGTTTCGCCTGGGCGATGGCGCGGCGAAACTCGTCGCGGCTATGCAGGTTTTCGCCTTGGGCGAGCGGGATCGCGACCGCATCCGCCATCTGGGCGTAGCCCTCCAGGTCTTCGGGGTCGATCGGCTCCTCGAACCAAGCGATGTCATGTGGCTCAAACGCCTTGGCCGCCGCCAGCGCCTGGGCGCGGTCGAGGCCGTAATTGGCGTCGACCATCAGTTTGCGGTCCGGCCCGATCAGCGCCCGGACGGCGGCGACCCGTGCCGTGTCGTCATCCAGCGACGGGCGCCCGACCTTGATTTTGACCGCTTCAAAGCCGCGATCAAGATAGCCCTGGATATTGGCCAGCAGCTTGTCCCGCGCAAAGTTCAGGTCGATGCCGCCCGCATAAGCGCGGGTCGTCCGGTTATGGCCGCCCGCCATCTGCCAGAGCGGCCGGCCGCTGGCCTTGCCCCGCAGGTCCCAAAGCGCGATGTCTGCGGCGGAGATCGCGAAGCTTGCGACCCCGCCACGGCCGACATAGTGCACATGCCAGTACATCGCATCATACAAGGCCGCGATATCATCCGGGGCTTTGCCGATCAGCGCGGGCGCTAGATCATGGGTCAGCATCGCCTGGATCGCACGGCCGCCCCAACCGCCGGTATAGGTATAGCCCGTGCCCGTGACGCCGTCTGACGTGCGAAGGGTCGCCGTCACCAGCTCAAAATACGTGTGCACGCCGTGCTTGGCATCGCCCATCGGCTCAGCCAGCGGGATATGGAACACCCGCGCTTCGATCGCCTCGATTTTGGCCATAACCGACCCTCGCGTGGAAAGATGGGGTATTGATCAGCATCTCCAGCCACGCCGCTGGCGCGGCTGGAGATGCTGTGAGGCTCAGTGCGAGTGGCGCGGCAGCGCTTTCGCCGTGCGGCGGAACTTCACCGCGGATTCCAATACGCCGCCATCGCCCAATTGCCCGACGAAGGCGCGATAGATTTCCTGCCAGGGCGTCTGGTCGGCGGGCACGGCCGGGGGCGCTTCGCCGCGGCGGCGCGCGATCTCGGCGTCGTCGACCAGCATGTCGACCCGCCGGATCGTGAGGTTGACCCGGATCGTGTCGCCGGTCCGCAGCAAGGAAAGCCCGCCGCCGGCCGCCGATTCCGGGCTGGCGTTCAGGATCGATGGGCTGCCGGAGGTGCCGCTCTGCCGGCCGTCGCCGATGCAAGGAAGCTCCCGCACGCCGGCTTTGATCAAGGCGTCGGGCGGCTGCATGTTCACCACTTCCGCCGAGCCCGGATAGCCGATCGGACCCGTGCCGCGCATCACCAGGATGGAGTGCGCGTCGATGCCAAGGGCGGCGTTGTTGATGTTCTTGTGATAATCCTCTGGGCCGTCGAAGACGATGGCGCGGCCCTCGAATTCGTTCTCCTTGCCCGGCGTTGACAGATAGCGGTCCCGGAAGGATTGGCTGATGACGGAGGTTTTCATGATGGCGTTGTCGAATAGGTTGCCGCGCATCACGAGGAACCCGGCCTGGGCCACCAAGGGTTTGCCGAACGGGCGGATCACGTCGGTGTCCTGAATTTCGGCGCCGCGGCAATTGTCGCCGATCGACTTGCCGTTGACGGTGACTGCGCCTTCCTTGATCCGCCCGACCTTCATCAGTTCATTGACGATCGCCGGGACGCCGCCGGCCGCGAAGAAGCCTTCGCCCAGATACTCGCCCGCCGGCTGGCAATTGGCGAGCAGCGGCAGGTCATAGCCGTGGTCTTCCCAATCCTGGATCGAGAGATCGACGCCTGCATGGCGCGCGATGGCGTTCAGGTGGATCGGGCAGTTGGTCGAGCCGCCGATGGCGGTGTTGACGGCGATGGCGTTCAGGAAGGCGTCCCTGGTCAGGATGTCCGACGGCTTCAGGTCTTCATGGACCATGTCCACGATGCGCTTGCCGGTATGGTAGGCGGCCTGGCCGCGTTCCTTGTAGGGGCCGGGGATCGCGGCCTGGCCGGGCAGCGTCATGCCGAGCGCCTCGGCGAGCGAGTTGGTCGAAAGCGCGGTGCCCATGGTGTTGCAATGACCTGGGGAGCGAGCCGAGGCCGCCACCATCTCGATGAATTCCTCCCATGTGATCTTGCCGGCCGCATGCAGTTCCCGGGCTTCCCACATGACCGTGCCCGAGCCGACGCGCCGCCCCTTCCACCAGCCGTCCAGCATGGGGCCGCCGGAGATCAGGATGGCCGGAATATCGACGGTCGCGGCCGCCATCAACAGGAACGGCGTGGTCTTGTCGCAACCGCCGGTCAGGATGACGCCGTCGATCGGATAGCCCTGGAGGATCTCGACGAGGCTGAGATAGGCCAGATTGCGGTCGAGCGCGGCGGTCGGGCGCTTGCCGGTCTCCTGGATCGGATGGGTCGGGAAGACAAACGGGATGCCGCCGGCGTCGCGCACGCCGTCGCGGAGGCGCGGCGCCAGTTCCAGGTGGATTCGGTTGCAGGGCGACAGGTCGGAGCCGGTCATGGCGATCCCGATCATCGGCTTGCCTGACTGCAGTTCCTCCCGCGTGACGCCCCAATTCATGTAGCGCTCAATGTATAGCGCCGTCATGCCGGGGTCGCTCGGTTCATTGAACCAGGTCTGAGACCGAAGCCTGCTATCGCCCTTGCCATTTTGCATCGTGATCGCCTCCCGTTCCGGTCGCCCGTGATTGTTTTGCCGGAATCTATACGCGAATGGCGCAATTATTCCAGCGGCGCAAAAACCGCGGAACCGTTCGATATTTCCGAAAGCGCCGACGAAATTAAGGGTTCCTTCAACGCGATCGATAAGTGTGTGGCTACGTATCGGAAGGATCGCGTGGCATGGCGATAGCGGCTGCACAGGCGCTTGGGCAAATCGAAACCGTTGAAAAGCTGGGGAATACCGGGGCCTTCAGCTTCGGCAATCGGGCAGTCACGCCCTCCCGCCGCATCGGACGTCTCGATCAATTGGAAGCACAGGTCGAGCAATTGCTGGACCGGGCGAAGATTGCAATCGTCTATGGCGGCGACAAGCGCGAGCCAGGCGCGGTCATTCGCCAGGCGGTCAATGCGCGCTCGTGGAAAAGCTACAGAAGCGTCGCCGAGAACATTGGCGACTCGCTCAGGCGGCAGGGCGCGCGCAATGTGCAATTGCTCCCCGACGACATGCGGCTTGGCGAGCGTTTGAGCAAGGACGAAATCGACTTCGTCTGGTTGAACACCGGCGGCGTTCAGGGCCGCAGCCCCATGTCCCATGCCGCGGCGACGCTGGAGATGCTGGGCGTGCCCTATCTTGGCCATGACCCGCTGATGACCGGCATTCTCGACAGCAAGTATGTCTTCAAGCAGAATATCGCCTATCTCGGCCTGCCGACCGCAGCGTTCGCGCTCTGGAACCCCGCCGCCATGGGCGGACCGGACCCGCGCGGCGACCGGCGGTTCGAGCGCGCCTTCAAGGGCTTCGGCGGCCCCTTCATCGTCAAGCCGGTCTCCGGTCGGGCGTCGCTGCATGTCCATGTCGTGGACGACGTCAACGACCTCGCCGAAGTCATCGACGAAGTCTATGCCGCCACGGAAAACGACGTTCTGATCGAAACCTATCTGCCAGGGCGGGAATATTGCATCGCCATCGGCGGCCCTGTCGTCGCGCGGGGCAATATGCTGGACCGACGCTCGGCGCCGTTCGCGTTCTCGCCGGCCGAGCGCCGCCTCGACGCGAATGAACTGATCTTCACGTCCATGGACAAGAAGCCGATCACCGGCGACCGCGTCGGGCCGCTCGACCCCGCGCAGGACGCGGCCGTGATCGCGGACCTGAAGAACATCGCGCATGCGGTCTATGAGGACATGCAGCTCGAATCCCTGATCCGCCTGGATATCCGCGCCGATGCAGCCGGCAAGCTGCACATCCTTGAAGCTAATCCGAAGCCGGACCTTGCCGCGCCGACGCCGCAACTGACCAGCATCGTGACGACCGGCCTGGCGGCCGAAGGCATGACTTACGACGATCTGATCCGGTCGATGTTCGCCGATCGGATCGACCTTCTGTATTGCAAGCGCCGGGGCGCGGTGACGGCCCTGGACGCATTGCTGGGTTGAGCCAGGGCGGCGGGGAACCCGGATCATGCGCATAGCCAAACGATCTGCCGGCGGCTTCTTCGCCAACGCCATCACAATGACGATCGTGGCGGGGCTATCGCTTGTCCTGCTGCTTTATGTCGGCTACGGCGAGGCGACCCGGACCCTGCAACAGTTCCAGGTGGACAAGCTGGCTTCCCAGGGCCGCTATCTGCAATCGGCGCTGAACGAGTTTCTGCGCCCGGGCCATCCGATCAAGCAGTTCGACGGCTTCGAGGCTAAAACCCGCACCATACTTGCTTCCGATTCGACCATCGCCGCAATCGCCATCTTCGACATGGAAGAACGCCATGTCTTCGGCGACAGCGAGACGCCCGACGCGACATCGATCCGCGAAGCCCTGCTGCCGGCCGAACCCGGCGCCAAGCCGGTCGCTGAAAACAGCTTCAGCGTGCGGTCGAACGATGATCTCATCCAGGTCCTGCTGCCGCTGCACAATCGCTTCGAGCAGGTCGCCAGTCTGGTCATCACCATGCCGCGCTCCTTCGTGATCGAGCGGGTCCAGTCGGGGTTTGAGCCGCTGCTCGCGGCCGCGGTGTTCGCGGCGATCGCTTTCGGCCTCGCGACGTCGGTGCTGGGCGCCGACCTGGGCGGCAGGAAGAAATGGCTGCATGCCTTGTTCGCCGCATCGTTCATCGGCGTTTCCGGCGTCGTCATCGCGACGCTGATCACGCTCTACGCCGAAGGCACGCAGGCCAAGTCGAAATCATTGGCCGATACGCTCGGCCAACGGCTGGCGAATATTGTCGCGTTCGGTCTGAACATCTGGGAAATCGACGGCATCGACGACCTGCTCGCGGATTATCGGGCGCTCAATCCCGACATGGCGCATGCGGCGATCATCGTCGACGGCAGCGTCCGCTTCCATACGACGCCCGGCCTGGCGGGCAAGGAATGGCAAAGCAATCCCAATCACTACGAGTATATTTCGGACATGACGCAGCCCGGCGGCCGGGACATCAAGCTTGCCGTCGCGATTCCGGCCGATGTCGTCATCATGCAGACCGTGCGCAGCATCAAGAATTTCGCGGCGCTCTTTATCGCATCGGCCCTGATGGCGGGCGTATTCTTGCAGATCGCTGGGTCGCTCCGGCGGCTCGCCGGCCATCAACCGGAAGGCCATGGACCGCCGGCAAGCGCTGTCGATTCCGGCGATGCGGCCATGTTGAACCTGGTCAAACCGGTCTTCTTCATCGCGGTCGCCAGCGAGCATCTGGCCTATGCCTTCCTGCCGCAATATGTGACCGAGCTGGTCCTGGGCGCCGGACTGGCGCGCGATTTCGCGTCCGTGCCGTTCACGCTCTACTACCTGTTCTTCGCGTTGTCGTTGATCCCGGCGGGTCGGCTCAGCCAGCGGTTCGGCGCCCGGCCCTTGATGTTCTGGGGGTTGGCGGCTTCCGGCTTCGGGCTGCTGTGCCTCGCGGTCGCCCCGGATTTCTATGTGCTGTGCGGCGCGCGGGCGCTTTCGGGCATCGGCCAGGGCATCCTGTTCATCGGCGTTCAGTCCTACATCCTCGACATCGCGTCGCCGGGTCGGAAGACGCGCGGCGCCGCGATCATCGTGTTCGGCTTCCAGGGCGGCATGATCACCGGCATGGCGATCGGATCGCTGCTGGTCACGCATATCGGGCGGAGCGACCTGTTCTTCATCGCAGCGGCGGTCGCCTTCCTGATCGCCGTCTACACGATCCTTGTCGTGCCGGGCCGAGCGATGACCGCCGAGAAGGGCGCCGACCAGGCGTCGTCCGGCCCGGCGCCGGGCCTCAACTCGCTGGCGCGCGACATGGCCCTGGTCTTCCGCGACGCCGAGTTCCTGCGCACCATGCTGCTCATCGGCATTCCGGCGAAAGCCGTCCTGACAGGCGTCGTGATTTTCGCGCTGCCCTTGATGCTTGCGTCGGGGGATTTCCGCCAGGAAGACATCGGGCAGATTCTCATGATCTACGCTGGCTGCGTGCTGGCGTCATCCGGATATGTCTCGGCTTTCGTCGATCGCACCCGCTGCACCGATGACGTGCTGCTGGCCGGCTGTTTTCTTTCCGCGCTGGCGTTGATCGCGATCGGCGTTTTCGGACCGGGCGGGCTGAAGGTCGAGATTGTCGGCGGCGACCTGAACACGGTGGCGATGATCCTCGCCGTCGCGATCCTCGGGCTGGCGCACGGCTTGATCAACGCGCCGGTCGTCACCCATATCGCGACCACGCCGGTCGCGGCGGAAACCGGCGCGCAGACCGTCACTGCGACCTATCGCTTTCTCGAGCGGATCGGCCATGTCGCCGGTCCCGCCATTATCGGGCAGATGCTGGCGAGCGGACTTGTCGCCAGCAAATCGATCGCCTGGGTCGGCGTCGTCATGTTGCTCATGGCGGCTGCGTTCGCGCTTAAGCCCTCCCGTATCGACCATTCAATCGCAAAATCGGGGAGTTGACCGAGATGAATTTCGCATTTCCGCGCCGTCTGGCGTTCGCTATCGGCATTGCCGCCGTCACCGCTTTCGCCACGCCGGCCTATGCGGCCGCGCCGGAGACGTCGCTTGGCGACTGGTTCCGTGTCGGCGGGGCGGTCCAGGAAGACTGGAAGATCGTGCCGGATGTCGGCGACCCCTTTATGGGCCGCGTCGTCCGTCAGGGCCGCACGCCCGGCGAGGCCAAGCAGAAGGTGCTCGTCGTCTATCCGCGTCCGTCGTCCGCCTATGACGTCGCGATCACGCAGATCCTGTCGGTGTTCGCGTCCAAGGGCATCGACGCGGATTTCACGATCTACAATTTCCGGAACTCCCACGAGCGGGGCCAGGCGGCGATCGCGCTGGCGGAAGCCGAGGGCTACGACATCGTCATGTCGATGGGATCGGAATCCACCGCGTGGTTCTACGAGAACTATCGCGGCGGCAGGCTGCCCGTCGTCTCCGTCTGCTCGAAGGACCCGGTGCTGCTTGGGCAGGCCGCCCGCTATGACGAAGGCGCCGGCGGAAATTTCGCCTTCACCTCGCTCAACATGCCGGTTGAAGTCCAGTTCTCCTATATCGCCCAGGCGCTGCCGGGCTTGCAGAACATGGGCATCCTGGTCGACGGCCAGAATGTCAGCGCTGTCGAGACGCAAGCCAAGCCGATGGCGGAATATGTGCGCCAGCGCGGCATGCAGGTCTTCGACATGGTGGTGAACAACCCGAAGGACGCCAGAGCCGAGTTAAGCGAGATCGTCGCCGATACGGTCGCGCAGATGCGCAAGAGCGATCCCAAGCTTGAGAAGTCGCTGTTCTGGATCACGGGCTCGACGGCCGTGTTCAAGGAAATCGAGACGATCAATGCCCATGCCGACCGCGTGCCGGTGCTGAGCGTCGTGCCGGAGGTGGTGAACGGCACTGAAGCGACCGCGGTCCTGTCGATCGGCATCAGCTTCGAATCGAACGCCCACCTCGCCGCGATCTATGCCGGCGAGGTGCTCTCTGCCCGGCGGTCCGTCGGCGCGCTT
Organism: uncultured Alphaproteobacteria bacterium; assembly: GCA_937891825.1. Lineage (GTDB taxonomy): Bacteria > Pseudomonadota > Alphaproteobacteria > Bin95 > Bin95 > VMCJ01. The sequence goes on along the minus strand of CALAHN010000103.1, from coordinate 11,592 downwards.
CCGGTCGGCATCGTCTCCCCGCCCGATATCGCGATCAACTTCAAGAAAGCCCGCGAAATCGGCTTGCGCGTGCCGTTCAACTTCTTCGAAAGCGCGACCTACATCTATGGCTATGACGGGAAGCAGGTCCGCAACGGCCGTGTCGCTTCCATCGGCCTCAGCGCCGACTGACGCGGGGTCGAACCGGAACCCGGGCCTTCGCTGGATCAGTTACGAGCAAGCAGGAACGCACCTTCATGTCGATGACGACAAGCCATCTCGATCCCAAAGCGACCGCGGCGCCATCCGCCGCGGCTGTCGATGACGGTCATGACGCCCATGAACGGTTCGCGCTGTTCGTCAAGCAGCAGAACAAGGTGCTGTCGATGATCCTGAACGGGGAGGATCTCGATCGCATCCTGTTCAAGGCGGCGGATGTCGCGGAGAGCCTGATTTCCGGCGCGTGCTGCTGCGTCTATCTGGCGGAGGAAGGCAAGGCCGGACGCATCGTCGCGACCCGGAGCTTGCCGACCGGCTATCTCGAGACTTTGCGCCGTCATGATCCCGCGGATCGGGCATTTCCGCTGACGGCGGCGCTTGCGACGGTCGCTCAATGCCTCGTGGAAGACCTTGCGTCGGCCATGCCGGCGGACAATCCGAGCCCCGCCTTCGAAACCGCGCCGATCTACGATTTGCGGGCGTGCTGGGCGCAGCCCCTGGTCGGCGAGGCCGCCGCGCCCCATGGCTCGCTTGGCTTCTTTTTCCGCCGGAAGCGCATGCCGACCCGGATCGAGGAGCGCTTGCTCGAAGGCCTGGCGGCGCTCGCCAGCTTCGCCATCGAACATGCCCGGCAGCGGGACGCCCTCAACGCCGCGGATCGCCGGTTCGCCTCCCTGGCGGACAGTATCCCCGGCGTTGTGTACCAGCGGGCGGTCTCGCCGGACGGCGACATTCGCTACACCTATATCTCCAGCGCGGCAGAGGAGCTTTTTGGCGTCAGCCCCGAGGAGATTGTCAACAACTCCGGGGCCTTGTTCGATACCTACGGCGCAGACTACCGCCGCGATTTCCGCGAGCGGCTGCTGAAGGCGTCGCGCGACCTGACCATGTGGGATGTCGAGGCGACGATCGTCGACCAGGACGGCCGCCGGAAATACACCCATGCCATCGCCCGCCCGACGCGGAAGCCGGACGGCACGGTCGTCTGGGACGGCGTGATCCTGGATCAGACACGCATCAAGGAGGCGGAGATCGCCGCCGCCGCCGCCGAAGCCCGTGGCCGCAGCGCCATTCTGGAGAGCCTTTCGGAGGCGGTGGCGCTGTTCGACGCCGATAGCAACTTCATCACCTGCAATTCGCTCTTTCTGGAAAGCGCGGGCTATATCCGTTCGGCCTTGATGCCGGGACTGACGATGGACGCGCTTGTCGACCTGGATATGGAGCGCCGCATCGCGGCCGGGCTGGATCCGGATGCGGTCAGGGCGGAGGGGGCGATCCGCAAAGCCCTGGCCCCAGGCGAGGATTTCACGACCGAGCGGCGGACGCGCGATGGCGGCTGGATCATGCTGAAGCAGCACCGGACGGCGGATGGCCAGACTGTGTTGCTGGCGACGAATGTCACGGAGCTCAAGGCGCGCGAACAGGCGCTCGCCCGGTCGAACCGGGAGTTGGAGAACTTCGCGTCCGTGGCGTCCCATGACCTGCAGGAGCCGCTGCGCAAGATCGAGGCGTTCGGCGACCGGCTGCGCCGACGCGCCGGCGCCCAGTTGAACGAGGACGGCCTGCAATGCATCGACCGAATGCAGAACGCGGCCGGGCGCATGCGGACGCTGATCAACGATCTGTTGAGCTATTCCCGCGTCACCACCAAGGCGCGGCCGTTCGAGCAATGCGATCTGACCGTGCTGGCGCAGGAAGTGATTTCGGATCTGCAGGTCGGCATCGAGGAAGCGGCGGGCCAGGTCATTGTCGGCGACCTGCCGACGATCGACGCCGACCGCACCCAGATGCGGCAGTTGATCCAGAATATCGTCGGCAACGCCATCAAGTATCGCAAGCCCGATGTTGCGCCGGTGGTCACCGTCGACGGCAAGGTCATGACGGCGAACGAAGCCCGTCCGCCTTTGCTGATGTCGGTCGGCCCGGTTGTCGAACTCGTCATACGCGACAATGGCATCGGCTTCGACATGAAGTATGCCGAGCAGATCTTCACGATATTCCAGCGGCTCCACGGCCGCGGCGAGTACGACGGAACGGGCATCGGTCTGGCGACCGTTCGCAAGATCGTCGAGCGACATGGCGGCGTGATCTCCGCCACGAGCCAGCCGGACATCGGTTCTGTTTTCACTATTCATCTGCCCCTGCAGCAATTGCGCCAGGAACAGGGGCGCTAAGACATGGAGCATGTAATTATGACCGAAGGCGTAAGCATCAACATTCTGGTTGCGGACGATGATCCGGACGACCGGATGCTGATCGAGGAAGCGTTCGAGGAGAACCGCCTGACTAACAGGCTGGATTTCGTCGAAGACGGCGAGGACCTGCTGGAATACCTGCAGCGTCGCGGCAAATGGGCGGACCCGGAGTCGTCGCCGCGTCCCGGCTTGATTCTGCTGGACCTGAACATGCCTCGCATGGACGGGCGCGAGGCGCTGAAGCGGATCAAGGCCGATCCGTCGCTCGCCAGCATCCCCGTCGTGGTCCTGACGACGTCGAAGCAGGAGGAAGACATCCTGCGCACCTACGGGCTAGGCGTGAATTCCTTCATCACCAAACCGGTGACGTTCGAAGGCTTGCTCCGCGTGACCCAGGTGCTGACGTCCTACTGGATCGAAATCGTCCAACTGCCCGGGCAGTTCGACGAGCGCGCCGGCACGGCTGCAGCCTGAACTTCAAGTAGCGACGACCCCTGCCATGCCCATTCGCGTGCTTCTGATTGAGGACGATGAGGATGACTATTTCCTCACGCTCGATTGCATCGAATCGATTCCAGATGCGGAGTATGTCGTCGACTGGGTGTCGAACGGCATGCATGCGGCTGACGGCAAGGTCGACTTCGAGAAGTATGATGTCGTGCTGTGCGATTATCGCGTCGGCGGGGTAACCGGCGTCGAGATCGTGGCCGCCGCCATCGCCCAAGGCGTTCATACGCCCTTATTTTGCTGACCGGACACAGCGGCCGCGAAATCGACTTTGCGGCCATGCAGGCGGGAGCCGTCGACCATCTGGTCAAGGACCGGATTTCGCCGGAGGTGCTGGAGAAGGCCATTCGCTATGCGATTCGCGCCGCCGAATCCGCGGCTGAGATCCGCCGGCAATCGGAGATTCTTTCGGCGACGATGGCCGCAAGCGAAATTGGCCTGGCGGCGGTGGAAGCGAGTGGGCGGACGCCGATCTGGAACCAGCGCATGGGCGAATTTCTGGTAGGGCCAGGCGCGGATCAGGCCGCGGTCGAAGCGCGCGTCGCGACGTTGTTGGCGAATCCGGCGCTCCGTGCCGGGGAGCCGTTCGAGACGGCGGCGCCGGGAACCGCTGACGGCGTCCTTGAATTTCGGCTGAGCGCGCTTGGGAATGGCGAATTCACGCTGGCCTGCCACGACGTGTCGAAGCGGAAAGCGATCGAGGATGCCCTGCGCGCGGCCAAGGAAGAAGCCGAGCGGCTGTCGACCGCAAAGTCGATGTTTATCGCGCGGCTGTCCCATGAAATGCGGACGCCATTGCATGCGGTGATCGGCTTCAGTGAATTGTTGCCCGTGGCCGCAAAGGCCGAAATCGCGGACTATGCCGGCATCATCGCTGCGTCGGGCCGCGGCCTCGTCGCGAAAATCGACCAGATGCTGGAATTGTCGCGGATGGACCTCGGCAAGATCAAGAGCCATCCCCGCGATGTGCCGGCCGCCGCCATTCTGAAGGACGCGATCGCCCGTGCGGTCCAGGCGGAGCCGGGTTTGGCTCCCCGGTTGCACGCGGCGCCCAACAGCGCAGGCTTGCATATCCGCGACGATCACCGGCTGCTGACCAGCGCCATGGCCGAATTCATCAGCAACGCATCGAAATACGGCGCGCCCGGCGGCGCGATCCGGCTTGGGGCGACAGCGCTGCCGGATGGCGAAATTTCGCTCTGGGTCGGTAACGCCATCGCCGAGGGGCAACCGCCCTTGACAGCCGACCCGTTCGAAAGTTTTGGGCAAGCGGATTCCCGCCTTGAGCGCTCGCACGAAGGTCTTGGCGTCGGGCTGACCTATGTTCGCGCCGTCGCGGGCCTGCATGGCGGCCGCGCTAGCCTTATCCAGACGTCGGCTGCTCGCGACACCATCGCCGCGATGGAGCTGCCAGCCGCCTTCGCCCAATCCGGCGCCGAGACCGCCGTCGCCTGACCCCTGATGGTCCGGCTGAAAGCCGCCGCGCGCCATGCGCTGGGCGAAGGCAGGCTACGCAAGCGCGTGCAGTTTCAGCGGCCTTTCCAGTTCGGCGCCCGTTTCTCGGCGAACGCCTTGGGGCCTTCGATATAATCCTCGCTCGCCGCGAGCGCGCGCACCGCCGGGTATGAAGTCTCGATCGCATCCTGCAAGGTCGGCATGCTGAGGCCGCGCATCGACGCCTGCTTCGTCGCCCGGATCGACATCGGGCTGCATTCCATGATCTTGGCCGCCCAGCGCTTGGCGCCGTCAAGCGCGCCGCCGACGGGGGTGGTTTCGTTGACGAAGCCCAGTTTCTCGCCTTCCGCGGCGGAAACCCGGCCGCCGGTCAACATCATGCCCATGGCCCGCTTCAGTGGAATTGCCCGAGGCAGGCGGTGGACGCCGCCCGCCAGCGCCGCCAGGCCGACACGGGGCTCCGGCAGGGCGAAGATCGCGTTCTCGGACGCCACGATGATGTCGCAGGCGAGCGCGATCTCGAAGCCGCCGCCCATGGCGAAGCCGTTGACGGCCGCGATGACGGGTTTGTCGAGATCGTAGCGGAAGGTCAGTCCGGCGAATCCTGTCGCCGGCCGGTCGCGCGGACCCTTGCCTTCGGCCTGATATTTCAGGTCGTTGCCGGCAGAGAACGCCTTGTCGCCGGCGCCGGTGATGATCGCGATCCATTGGTCCGGGTCGTCGCGGAAGGCGTTGAAGACCCGGTCGAATTCCCAATGCGCCGGCGGATGCAGCGCGTTATAGACTTCCGGCCGGTTGATCGTGACGATCGTAATCGGGCCTTCGCGGGTGACGGTCAGATATTGGTATTCGGCCATGGCCAGCGTCTCCTCAAGGTGGGCTTTGAGCAGAGCCTAGCAGGCTGTTCCATTTCAGCGCCAGCATGACCGCGCGCGCCGCATTGAAGATGACGATCGCCGCCCAGAGGCCGTCCAGGCCATAGAGCTCCGGCAGCGTGTAGAGGGCGGTCAGATAGATGACCATGGTCTGCAGCATGGCGTTGCGGACAATCGTGTTCAGCGCCGCGCCGAGGAACATGCCGTCAAGCAGATAGCACCAGACGCTGACGGCCGGCAGGATGGCGGCGAACAGATAGCGTCGGTCGGCGGCGGCGATGACCTCCGGGATGTTGGTAAACAGGCGGATGAGTTCCGGCCCCGTGACGATCAACAGGCCTGAGATCACCACCGCAACGATGCCGCCTGCCTGAAACGCCGCGATCGCCGCCGCTTTCAAGCGCGCCGGCGCGCGCCGGCCGATCGCGTCGCCGACCATCGGTTCGACCGCGTGGCTGAACCCGTCGAGCGCATAGGCCGAGACGATCACGAACTGGTAGAGCGTCTCGATCGCGGCGGCTTCGACGGCGCCGAAACGGTTCGCCTCGGCGCGGAACAACAGGAAGCCGCCGACCACGCAGATCGAGCGGATGAAGATATCCGTGTTGACGGCGACCATCCGCCGGATGCGGGGCCAGTTCAGGATCTGCGCCAGCGGGACTCGGTCGAAGCCGTGAAGTTTCCGCCAGACAATGACGCCGCCGAGCGCCGCGCCGCCGTAATGCGCGATGGCGCTGGCCGCAGCCGCGCCTTCGACGCCCCAACCGAGCCCCAGAACGAACCAGAGATCGAGCGCGATGTTGATGAGGTTGGTGACGACCTGCAGGACGAACGCCGCGCGGGTATCCTGCAAGCCCCAAAGCCAGCCGACCAGGACGATTTCCGCGAGCGCCGCCGGCGCGGCGATCAGGCGAATTTGCAGATAGGCGTCGGCCGCGGCTTCGACCGCGGGTTCGGCCGGCGTCAACGTCAGGGCGGCATAGGCGATCAGCGGCCGCGCCGCCACGAGCAGCAGGCCGATGCCGAGCGCCAGCGTCAGGGCGCGCATCAGGATGGCGCGGGCTTCCGCCATGTCGCCGGCGCCGGCGGCCTGGGCCGTCGGCCCGGTCGTTCCCATGCGCAGGAAATTGAAGGCGAAGAACGCCAGGCTGAAGATGCTTGCGCCAAGTCCGAGGCCTGCCAGCAAGGCGGCGTCCGGTTGGTGGCCGATCACGAACACATCCACCGCGCCGACCAGCGGCACGGTGACGTTCGACAGCATGATCGGCCATGCGAGTTCGAGCAGGCGGCCGCGAGCCGATGCGGCGGTCGGCGGCGGCGCCATCTTCGGTCCGGAGCTTAGGCGGTTTCGTCGACCTTGCCGCCGCGGGGATCGGCCCCGGCGGGCGGCTTCGCGACGCCGACCATGGCCGGGCGCAGCAGGCGGTCATGCAGCATGTAGCCTTTTTGCATGACCTGGGCGATGGCGCTTGGGGGCATGTCTGCCGTTTCGACTTCGAACACGGCTTGACATGTGTTGTGGTCGAATGCGGCGCCGACCTCGCCGACCGCCGTCACGCCATGTTTCTCCAGCGCCTGCAGCAATTCCCGCTCGACCATGGCGACGCCGTCGCTCAGGGTCCTGAGCGCCGGATTGTCGCCATTGTCGGGCATCGCCGCGAGCGCCCTGGTGAGATTGTCGGCGACGCTGACCACATCGCGGGCCAGGGCGGCGGCGCCATAGCGTTTCGCTTCGTCCCGGTCCTTCTGGGCGCGTCGGCGGGCGTTCTCGGCCTCGGCGAGGGCGCGGAGACGGTCGTCGCGCAGGGTCTGCGCCTCGGCTTCCAGCGCATTGACGCGATCGGCCAGGGCGGCCGCCGCGGCTTCGGCGTCCGGCGCGGCCGCAGCCTCTGCGGCGGCGGATTCGGCCGTCATGTTCTGGTTTGCGTCCTGGATGTCGCCGGCGTCGTTCGCGGCATTCGGCGGGGTGGCCGACTTTTCGGCGTCGCTCAAGGGTCAATCTCCGCGTTTTTATTCAGCATGCGGCCGATTACGCGCGCGGTGTAATCGACCATCGGGATAATACGGGCATAGTTCAAGCGCGTCGGTCCGACAACGCCAATGGCGCCCAGAACTTTGGCGCCCGGACCGGCATAGGGCGCCAGCACGATCGACCAGCCCGCATGATTGAAGAGGGCGTTCTCGGCCCCGATGAAGATGCGCACGCCGTCGCCGGCCTCGGCTGCGTCCATCAGGCGCAACATGGTTTCCTTGGCCTCGAGCGCGTCGAAAAGGTCGCGGATGCGATCGAGGTCGGCGACCGCCGCGACGTTGTTAAGCAAATGCGCCTGACCCTTGACGATCAAGGCGCCCTGGTCGTTGGCGCCGTCGGTCCAGACGGCGAGGCCGCTTTCGACCACGCTCTGGGTCAGTTGATCGAGCTGGGCGCGATGCTCGGCAAGTTCGACCTGGATGTTGCTGCGCGCGTTCTCCAGGGTCCGCCCGGCGAGCCGGGTCCGCAGATAGTTCGACGCCTGGGCGAGCGCCGTAGCCGGCAGGCCGGGCGGCAGTTGAATAATCCGGTTCTCGACCTGACCCCGATCGTCGACCATGACGCCAAGCGCCCGGCCGTCGCCGAGGGCGATGAACTCCATGTGGTTGATTGTCGCCGCAGTTTTAGGCGCCATGACCAGACCGACATGGCTCGAAAGGCCCGCGAGCGTCGAGCTTGCCTGCTCGAGCGCTTGATTAAGCGAGAGGCCGGAGCCGCTCAGATGGCCTTCGATCTCGACCCGCTCCTCGGCGCCGATTTCGCCGATCTGCAGCAAGCCGTCGACAAACAGACGGAGGCCGGCGTCGGTCGGGACCCGGCCGGCGGAATTGTGGGCGGCGTGCAGCAGCCCGAATTCCTGGAGGTCCGACATGACATTGCGGATGGTGGCGGGCGAAAGTTGCTGCGTCAGCCGGCGGGACAGCGTGCGGCTGCCGACCGGCTCCCCGGACTGCATGTAAGCGTCGACGATGGCGCGGAAGATTTCGCGCGATCGGGCGTTTAACTCTGCAAGGCTGGCGGATTTTTCAGACGTCATGACCAACTGTCGGATTTGCGGGGCTGGCGCGGGCGGGGCGCTTTCGCTTGCCAGCGCGGTTCTCTCAATATATATAGCTCGAATGTCGTAATGCGACATGCAATTCGTCATCGTTTTCATGGCGGTGGGCTCTCGGGCCCGCCGTTTTTGTTATGGGGCGCCGGGATAGAGGCCCTGCTGACAAGGAGCGCCATGCGGTCGGACTCAAGGATCAGGACGGCGATAGAACCGACAATCGAGGACATGGGCTTTCGGCTTGTGCGCGCCCAGGTGACCGGGACCGTGCGGCCCGTGCTCCAGGTCATGGCGGAGCCGAAGGACGGCAGCGGCATGTCGGTGGAGCATTGCGCCGACTTGAGCCGGGCGCTATCGGCGGTTCTGGACGTGTCGGATCCGGTTACCGGCGCTTACACGTTGGAGGTGTCGTCGCCGGGCATCGACCGGCCGCTGGTCCGGCCGGAAGATTTCGTGCGGTATGCGGGCTTCGACGCGCGCATCGATCTGAATGCGGCGGTTGACGGCCAAAGGCGCTACAAGGGCGTGCTTGGCGGTTTGGACGAGGACGGCGACGTCCTGCTTAGTGAAGGCGAAACCCAGCGGAAGTTGCCGCTTGCGGCGATTCGGCGGGCAAAATTGGTGTTGACGGACGCATTGTTGGCGGCCCACGCGGAAGCGGCGGGCGTCACCACTGCAGGCGACGAGGACTAGAAACCAGATGGCGCATCTTTTTGGCGGAGAATTGCTGCAGGTCGCGGACATGGCGGCGCGGGAGAAAGGAATCGACCGCGAGGAAGTGTTCGATGCGATGGAGCAGGCCATTCAAAAGGCCGGCCGCACGAAATACGGCCTTGAGCATGACATTCGCGCGAAGGTCGACCGGCGCACCGGCGAGGTGACCCTTGCCCGCTACCGCGCCGTCGTCGCCGACGACGCCGACATTGAGGACGAATACGCCCAGATCCCCGTGACCGCCGCCCAGCGCTTCAAGGCCGGCGCCGCCGTCGGCGACGTCCTGGTCGACGACCTGCCGCCGATCGACTTCGGCCGGGTCTCGGCGCAGACCGCGAAGCAGGTCATCGTGCAGCGGGTCCGCGAAGCCGAGCGCAGCCGCCAGTACGCCGAATATTCCGGCCGTATCGGCGAAGTCGTCAACGGCGCGGTCAAGCGGCTGGAATTCGGCAATGTCATCATCGACCTTGGCCGCGCCGAAGCGATCATCCGCCGCGACGAACTGCTGCCGCGCGAGCATTTCCGCCGGAATGACCGGGTCCGGGCGATCATCTACGACGTCCGCGAGGAAACCCGCGGGCCGCAGATTTTCCTCAGCCGCGCGCGGCCGGAATTCCTGGTAGCGCTGTTTACGCAGGAAGTGCCGGAAATCTACGACGGCATCATCGAGATCAAGGCGGCGGCGCGCGATCCGGGCAGCCGCGCCAAGATCGGCGTGATCAGCCACGATTCGTCGATCGACCCGGTCGGCGCCTGCGTCGGCATGCGCGGCAGCCGCGTCCAGGCCGTCGTCGCGGAATTGCAGGGCGAGCGCATCGATATCATTCCGTGGTCGGAAGAGCCGGCGACCTTCGTCGTCAACGCGCTCGCGCCGGCGGAAGTCACCAAAATCGTAATCGACGAGGAAGCTGGCCGGATCGACGTGGTGGTGCCCGACGACCAGCTTTCGCTCGCCATCGGGCGACGCGGGCAGAACGTGCGTCTTGCCAGCCAGTTGAGCGGCTGGTCGATCGACATCCTGACCGAGCAGGAAGAGTCCGAGCGCCGCCAGGAAGAAGCGCGTCAGCGCTCCCAGGCGTTTATCGGCGCGCTTGATGTGGATGAGGTCATCGCCCATCTTCTGGTCGGCGAAGGTTTCAATACCGTCGAGGAAGTGGCGTTCGTCGATATCGCCGAGCTGATCGAGATCGAAGGCTTCGACGAAGATATCGCGGAAGAGCTGAAACGCCGCGCTGAGGATTACGTGACGGCGCAGCAAGCGCGCCTGGAAGCGCGGCGCGCGGAACTGGAAATTTCGGAAGACATGGACCAGATCGAAGGTCTGGAGCTTGCCCAGATCGTCCGTCTTGGCGAATGTGGCGTGAAATCGCTCGACGATCTCGCGGATCTTGCGAGCGACGAATTCCGGTACATGACCAATACCGATGTCGCGGTCGCGACGGTCGACGATATCGCCAAGCTGGATGCCGCTGCCCTGAAGGCCGGCATCGAGGGCAGCCCGTTCTCCTCGGAAGAGGCGGATGGCCTGATTATGGCGCTTCGAGCGGAATGGTTTGACGACGCGGAGGCCGAAGACGGCGCCGCAAATGAAACGACGTCAGCGTGAGCTGGCTGACGCCAGACAAGGAAGACGCGGATACGCATGGCCGAAACGGCGATCACGACCGATGCTGAGGAACGCCCCAGCTTGCCGCAGCGGGACACTGGCTTGCGCCGGTGCATTGTCTCGCGCGTCAAGCGGCCGCGTGCGGCGATGCTGCGCTTTGTCGTGGACCCGGACGGGCGCGTCGTCTTCGACGTCGCCGACCGGCTGCCGGGGCGCGGCGTCTGGCTGACGCCTGACCGCGACTTTTTACTGAAGGCGATCAAGACCGGCCGCTTCAAGGCTGCGTTCAAAGCCGAAGTTGAAACCCAACCCGACCTGGCGGATACAGTCACGGCGCTTCTGGATCGGCGGCTGAGCGAACTGCTTGGGCTGGCGCGCAGCGCGTCTCAGGTCGCGGCGGGCTGGGAACAATCTCAGCAATTCTCGCGGCGCAATAAAATTGGATTGGTCGTCGTCGCATCGGATGCGGCGCCTGGCTCGCGGCGTAAATTGCAGGGGCTGGCGCCGAACGCGCCGGTAATGGATATGTTGGATTCGGTGACGCTGGGGCAGGCCCTGGGACGGGAGCGCGTCGTGAACGCGCTGGTGTCCCGTGGACGCTTTGCTGAGATGCTCGAACGTGAGGCGGCGCGGCGCCGCGGCCTCAACGGTGGACAAGACGACGGCGCCGCGGCGATGACCCCAGGCGGGGAGGGCTCGAACTCATGAGCGATGACGATACGACGGAGCGCAAGCCCGGCAAACTGCGGCTGCAGCCGAAAGGCAAGCTTGAGCTGAAGAAGACGGTCGGGGCCGCAAATGTGCGCCAGACCTTCCCGCGCGGCCGGTCGAAGACGGTTACGGTCGAGGTGAAGAAGACCCGGTCGGTGCAGTCCGACTCCGGGTCGCAGCCCGGCGCCTTGAGCGAAGCTGAAAAGGCCGCGCGCCTCCGGGCGTTGCAAGCCGTTCAAAGCGGCGCA
>CALAHN010000102.1 GCA_937891825.1 uncultured Alphaproteobacteria bacterium | reverse complement strand
GAAGGATCGCAACCCATTGCAAGCCTTCATGATCTTTTGATTCAGGCTCTGAGGCGATGACGTCAGATATTCCAGCTTCGACCCATCCGCTCGCCATCCATGTCCGCGGCTTGCGCACGCAGTTCGGGTCCCATGTCGTGCATGACGACCTTGAGCTGGCTGTCAGGCGCGGCGAGGTCTTGGGCATTGTCGGCGGGTCGGGCACGGGCAAGTCGGTGCTGCTGCGCACGATCATCGGCCTTAACCGGCCGGCCGCCGGCGAGATCGAGGTGCTGGGCCATCTCACAGGGACCGGCGGCGCCGCGGCCGCCAAGGCGATCCGGCGGCGCTGGGGCGTGTTGTTCCAGGACGGGGCGCTATTCTCCTCCCTGACGGTCGCGGAAAATGTCGAGGCGCCGCTTCGGGAGCATTCGAACCTGTCGCCCCGGCTCAGGCGGGAAGTGGCGGAACTGAAGGTCGCATTGGTCGGGCTGCCGCCCGATGCGAACGACAAGTACCCAGCGGAATTGTCGGGCGGCATGCGCAAGCGCGCCGGCATCGCGCGCGCCCTCGCGCTTGACCCGGATATCTTGTTCCTGGATGAGCCGACCGCCGGCCTCGACCCGATCGGCGCGTCGAATTTCGACCTGTTGATCGCTGACCTGCAGAAGTCCCTTGGGCTGACGGTCGTTATGATCACCCACGACCTGGATTCGCTCTATGCGATCTGCGACCGCGTCGCTGTCCTGATCGACAAGAAAACGCGGATCGACACCATTCCGGAGCTGATGAAGATCAATCATCCCTGGATTCAGGAATATTTTGGCGGCCCGCGCGGCCGCGCCGCCATCGCCTCGGCCGAGCGGGCCGGGGCGGCGGTCTAGGAGACAGATATGGAAACGCGCGCGAACTTTGTTGCGGTTGGACTCTTCGTCATCGCGCTCTTTCTCAGCATGCTGGCGTTCATCATCTGGCTGTCGAACTGGCAGGCGGAACGCAGCTACAAGGAATACTGGATCTTTTTCGATGGCTCGGTGAAGGGCCTGCGGGTCGGAAGCTCCGTGACCTTCCGCGGCATCACGGTTGGCGAAGTGACGTCGATCGGCTTTCCGGGCGACGGCAATGTCGAGCAGATCCTGGTGAAAACCCGGATCGAGGACGATGCCCCGATCCGCACCGATACGGTCGCCAGCCTGGAGATTCAGGGCCTCGCCGGCGGCGCGCTGATTGCGCTCAAAGGCGGCTCGAACGCTGCGCAGCCGCTGGAAGCGGAGCCTGGCAAGCGGTATGCCGCGATCCCGTCCGCGCCCTCTGAAATCGACCGCCTGCTGCAGGGCGCGCCGGCGCTGGTGGAGCAGGTTCAGGAACTTGTCGGACGCGCCACCCTGTTGTTCGGGGACCAGAATCGGGCGGCTGTCACCGGCATGCTCGCCAACATCAACACGCTATCGGCGACGCTGGCCAACAAGTCCGCCAGCATAGACGCGATCGTCGAGGATACGCGGGGGACCCTGGCGGAATTGCGCCAAGCCGCCGGCTCCGTCCAACTGATCGGTAAGGCGCTGGAGAAGGACCTGCCCGTGGCGACCCGCGAGGCGGTCGCGACAATGCAGAACGTGCGCGGCATGTCGAAGGATATCGAGGGCTTTGTGAAACAGGCGGGCAGCACGGCCAAGAGTTTTCAGCGAACGTCCGACGCCGCGACCGCGATCCTTCAGGAGAACCGGCGCGCGATCAACGATTTTACCGGCACGACCTTATACGATATGAACGGTTTTCTCTCCGAATCCCGCGTGCTCATCGATAATCTGAACCGGTTGTCGTCGGACGTCCGACGCGATCCGGCTCGTTTCCTGTTTGGAGGACAGCAGCGTGGCTTTGAAACCCGATAACACAATCGCCCGACGCTCGGCGTTGCTTGGCATGGGGGCGTTGGCGCTGGCTGGCTGCGACACGATCATCCCCGGCGCCAGGGAGCAACCGCGGCTATACCGCCTGACGCCGAAAAGCACGTTTCCCGAGGGACAGCCGCCGGTCGACTGGCAATTGCTTGTCGAGAGGCCCTATGCGGCGGCCAGCCTGAACACGCTGCGCATTGGCTTGATGACCGAGCCGACGCGGTTCGACTACTACGCGCTCGCCAACTGGACCGATCAGGCGCCGTTGATGGTGCAGACCTTGATCGTCGAATCCTTTGAAAATTCCCGCCGCATCACGGCTGTCGGCCGCGATAGCGTCGGCTTGAAGCCGGACTTCGTGCTCAAGGTCGAAATGCGCGAATTTCAGGTGGAAGCCTATTCCGGCGCCGGGCTGCATTCGCCCCATGTCGGGTTCAGCGTCAAGCTGGTCAGCATGCCCGACCGCCTGATCGTCGCGTCGACGACGATTGATCGCAGAGGCGAGGGCGTCGGCGAGGTCATGAATGACATTATCGTCTCCTGGGACGATGCGCTTGGGTCCGCCATGAAGGAGCTCGTCACCTGGACGCTGAATGCGGGCGAGGCTGCATGGCGCGCCAACGACCGGCGCCCGCGGGTGCAGCGGGGCGGCGCGCCCGATTGGCGATAAATCGCACTGGCGCAGACTCGTCCCCATTGATCTTGGGCAGTTAGGCTGAAACCCTTTCCGGACGTTATTGGGAAGGAACGCCGCTTGTGCCAATTCGAACGCTGCTGATCGCCAACCGTGGCGAGATCGGCATCCGGATCGCCCGAACGGCGGCCGACCTCGGCATTAAGCCAGTCATGGTCTATGCCAGCGACGAGGCGGAGGCATTGCATGTGCGCGCCGGCGCTCGCGCCCTGCCGCTGCAAGGCGCAGGCCCGGCGGCTTACCTCGACCAACAGGCGATCCTCGGGACTGCGGCCGAAGCGCAGGCGGATGCGATTCATCCGGGCTACGGGTTCCTGTCGGAGAACGCCGGTTTCGCGGCCGCAGTTGCGGCGGCCGGGCTGACCTTCGTCGGGCCGAGCGCCGGCGTCATCGAGAAATTTGGGGATAAGGCGGCCGCGCGCGCCATCGCCGCCGCGGCCGGCGCGCCGATTGCGCCGGGGCTCCCTGCGCCCGTCAGCGAAGCGGACGCGGCGGCATTTCTCCGATCCCTCGGGCCCGGCGGCGCGGTGATGCTGAAGGCGGTCGCCGGCGGCGGCGGGCGCGGCATGCGCGTCGTCGGCGCGGGCGACGACCTCGCCGTCGCGTTCGCCCGCTGCCAGGCCGAGGCCACCGCAGCGTTCGGCGACGACGCCCTCTACCTTGAAACATTCATCCCCGCCGCCCGCCATATCGAGGTGCAGGTGCTGGGCGACCGGGCGGGAAATGTCGCTCATCTCTGGGAGCGGGAATGCAGCTTGCAACGTCAGCGCCAGAAGCTGATCGAAATCGCCCCGGCCCCGGTATTGGCCGCCGGCGTGCGGGCGCGTTTGCTGGCCGCGGCTGTCGCGATCGCCCGTGAGGCGCAGCTCGACAATCTGGCGACGATCGAATTCCTGGTGGACGCGTCCGGCGCCGCGACGGACGACGTGGCGGCCATCGCCTTCATCCAAGCCAATGCCCGCCTTCAGGTGGAGCACACTGTGACCGAAGCCGTAACTGGGCTTGATCTGGTCGAACTGCAATTGCGGCTGGCGGATGGCGTGACCCTGGCGAGTCTCAATCTCGATGAGCCGCCGCCGGCGAGGGGCATGGCGCTGCAGGCGCGCGTCAATATGGAGACGATGACGGCCGACGGGACGGCGCGTCCGGCCGGCGGTCGGTTCACGGCATTCGACCCGCCAACGGGTCCTGGCGTGCGCGTCGATCATGCGGGCTATGCGGGCCTCGCCCCAAGTCCGAGGTACGATTCGCTGATCGCCAAGGTCATTGTGCATGCGCGCTCCGGCGGCATGCCCGCGGTCGCGCAGAAAGCCCGCCGGGCCTTGGCCGAGTTTCGGATCGAGGGCGTCAGGACCAACGCCGCATTTCTGGAAGCCCTGTTGGCGGATCCGGCTGTCCGGGCGGGCGCGGTCGACACGACCTTCATCGCCGGCGCCGCTGGCGCGCTGATCGGCGCCGCGGCCGAGCCAAGGCGCTTCTTCGAGGCCGCGCCTGGGGCGGCTGGCGGCCGCGCCGGCGCACGGATCGACGCTGCCGACCCCCTGGCCGTGCTGGCGTTTGGCAAGGCCGCAGGCGCGCCGGCTGCGGCATCCGCGCCTACATCTCTGCCGGATGCCGCCCACACCGTGGCGGCGCCGATGCAGGGCGCCATCGTCAGCCTCGCGGTCGCGCCCGGCGATGGGGTGCGGGCAGGGGCGACCCTGCTCGTCATGGACGCCATGAAGATGCAGCACGATATCGTCGCAGATATGTCCGGGACTGTCGTCGCATTCGCCGTCGGTCCGGGGGATGTGGCGCTGGAAGGCGCTGCGTTGGTTTACCTTGAACCGGGCGACGTCGAAGCCGGGGATGCGGCGGCAGTCGAAACTGTCGATCTCGACCACATCCGCCCTGATCTGGCTGAGGTTCAGGCCCGCCAGGCTTTCACGAAGGATGCGAACCGGCCGGATTCGGTGGCGCGCCGCCGCAAGACCGGCCAGAGGACGGCCCGGGAGAATATCGCCGATCTGGTCGATCCGGACAGCTTCACAGAATATGGCGCGCTGGTCGTCGCGGCCCGACGCGCCCGGATGAGCCGGCCGGAGCTATGGGAGAAGACCCCAGCCGACGGCCTGGTCGCTGGCGTCGCCCGCATCAATGGCGACAAGTTCAAGGACGACCGGGCGCGCTGCATGGTGCTGTCCTACGACTACACCGTGCTGGCCGGGACCCAGGGCAAGAAGAACCACGAGAAGAAGGACAGGATGTTCGAGCTGGCCGCGAAGTGGCGCCTGCCGGTCGTTTTGTTCGCGGAAGGCGGCGGCGGGCGGCCGGGCGATACGGACGTCGTCTATTCGGCCAACCTGACGACGCCGGCGTTTCACCTGTTTGGCAAGCTATCGGGCCAGGCGCCGTTGGTCGGAATCGCCTCTGGCCGCTGCTTCGCCGGGAATGCGGTGCTGGTCGGCTGCTGCGATATCGTGATCGCGACCGAAAACGCCAATATCGGCATGGGCGGACCTGCGATGATCGAAGGCGGCGGGCTTGGGGTTTTTCGCCCCGAGGAAGTCGGCCCCGTGGCTGAGCAGACCGCGAACGGCGTGATCGACATTCTGGTGAAGGACGAAGCCGCGGCGGTCCAGGCGGCCAGGCTGTATCTCTCCTATTTCCAGGGCGCGGTTGAGGACTGGTCGGCCGCGGATCAGCGCTTGCTGCGCGCCGTCGTGCCGGAGAACAGGGTCAAGGTCTACGATATCCGCAAAGCCATCGATCTGATCGCGGACGATGGTTCGGTGCTGGAGCTTCGGCCCCGGTTCGGCAAGTCGATGATCACCAGCTTCATCCGTATCGAGGGCCGGCCGCTTGGCGTCATGGCGAACAACCCGATGCATCTGGGCGGCGCCATCGACGCCGATGCGGCGGACAAGGCCGCACGCTTCATGCAATTGTGCGACGCCTACGACATCCCGATGCTGTTCCTCTGCGATACGCCGGGCAACATGGTCGGCCCGGAGCATGAGAAGTTGGCCCTGGTCCGCCATTGCTGCCGGCCGTTCGTCATCGGCGCGAACCTGACGGTGCCGGTGTTCACGGTCGTGCTGCGCAAGGCCTATGGCCTGGGCGCCCAAGGCATGGCGGGCGGCGGTTTCCACGCGCCGAATTTCGCCGTCGCCTGGCCGACGGCGGAGTTTGGCGGCATGGGCCTGGAAGGCGCGGTCAAGCTTGGCTACCGCAACGAGCTGGCGGCGATCGAGGACCCGGAGGAACGGCGCCGCGTCTATGAGGCGAAGGTCGCTGGCATGTACGATCAGGGCAAGGCGCTGACGGCGGCGGAATTGTTCGAGATCGATGACGTCATCGACCCAGCCGACACCCGCAGATGGGTCGTCGCCGGCCTTCGCTCCGCGCCGCCGCCGGCGCCACGCGCCGCCGCCGGCGCCACGCGCCGGCAAGAAGCATGCATGGATCGATACCTGGTAGGCGAGCGCCTGCCCAATCGCGATCTGTCACATTCTGGCCTATAATCGCCGGCGCCGGGCGTGGGACCGGGCGTGGGGGCATGATGGACCGATGACGCAGAGCGAGCCGACAGTCCAGGACGATGCAGTCTGGCGTCTGCAGACCGAGCTTCGGCATCTCAAGGAGACGGTGGCCTCGCTTCGCGTCTTACTGGAGGAGTCGGAGCAGCGCGCTGCGATTCGCGTCGATGCGGCCGACCGTGCGGCCCGGGCCGAGCAGGATCAACTCAAGGCGACGATCCAGGCGCTGCGGGAAGCTCTGGAGCAAGGCGACGCCCGCTATGCCGAATCGCTTGCAGTCGCGCGCCAGGCTACGACAGGCGAAATTACGCAATTGAAACGGACCATCGACGCCTTGCGCACCAAGATGGAAACCGAAGCAGCGGCGCAGGCGGAAGCGGTCACCGAAGCGCGGGAGAGCGCGCGGACCGAAATCCGGCATTTGCATGCTACAATTCGCGCCCTGCGCGAGCGGCTAGAGGGATCGGGCGATGGATGACAATCGGTCCTCTATCTTGAAGGATCAGGGCAAGGAACTGCAGCATATGCAGTTGCTGCTGAACGTGTCCCGCCATGTCGCGTCGCTCGATTCGCTGGATGCGGTGCTGGACGCGCTCGTCGCCGTCGCCGCGGAACAGACCGATGCCGAGCGGGCGACGCTCTATCTTAAGGACCCCGAAACCGGCGAGTTGTATTCCCGGGTCGCACAGGGCATCGGCCGGCGCGAAATCCGCTTGTCCTCTAACGAAGGCATCGCCGGCGCGGTTTTCACGACCGGCCATGCAGAGATCATTCATGACGCCTATGAGGACGACCGGTTTCGCGCGCGCTTCGACGAGGAAACCGGCTTCCGCACCCGGTCGATCGTCGCCGCGCCTGTCCGGACGCCCAAGGGCGGCGTGATCGGCGTGATCCAGGCGCTGAACAAAAAGCACGGCGCCTTCGACGACACGGACCGCGAGACCATCGCCGCGATCACCGCGCAATGCGCCATCACGCTCGAATCGCTGCAATTGATCGAGCGCATGGAGAAGACCCGCGCCCGTGAAAGCGCGTTCATGAACGTCGTATCCGACATCACGTCGGAACTGGAGCTGCCGAAGCTTTTGAGCAAGGTCATGTCGGAGGCGACGCGCCTTCTGAATGCCGAGCGCTCGACGCTGTTCCTGAACGACAGCAAGACCAAAGAACTCTTCAGCTTCGTCGGCGCCGGGCTCGATCAACAGATCAGGCTGCCGAATAGCGCCGGGATCGCAGGCGCGGTCTATACCAGCGGCCGGTCGATCAACATTCCCTACGCCTATGCCGATCTGCGGTTCAATCCGTCCTTCGATCGGCAGACCGGCTTCTTCACGCGCTCTATTCTCTGCGTGCCAGTCGTCAACAAGTCGGGAGAGACGATCGGCGTCACCCAGGTCCTGAACAAGATCGGCGGGCCGTTCACGGACGACGACGAGCGGCGCCTGCGCGCCTTCACGGCGCAGATCTCGATCGGCCTGGAGAATGCCCAGCTCTTCGATGACGTGCAGGCGATGCGCAACTACAACGACGCCATGCTGCAAAGCATGTCGAACGGCGTCATCACCTTCAATCCCGATGGCGCGATCCGCACTTGCAACGCCGCCGGCGGCCGGATTTTCCGGGTCGACCCCGAAAGCATCGTCGGCGAGGCGATCGCGACGGTCGTCGGCGCGGACAATGGCTGGCTGATCGAGCGGGCCCTGCGCGTCGCATCGACCTGCGTCACCGAATACGCGGTCGATGCGGAGATTGTCGCGGGCGGCGAGAAGGTTTCCGTCAACGCGACGGTCCTGCCCTTGAGCGCCGGGGACGGCAAACCGCTTGGCGTGATGGTCATGCTGGAAGACATTTCTGGCGAAAAGCGGGTGAAATCGACGCTGTCGCGCTACATGGACCCCGATATCGCCGATCAGCTTCTGTCCGGCAAGGATGGCGAAGCAGCCCTGGGCGGCAAGCAGTCGGTCGCGACGGTCCTGTTCTCCGATATCCGCGGCTTCACGACGATCTCGGAGCGGCTGGGCGCATCCGGCACGGTCGCGATGCTGAACGACTACTTCGAGCATATGGTCGAGTGTATCTCGGCCCAGGGCGGCATGCTCGACAAGTTTATCGGCGATGCGATCATGGCCGTGTTCGGCGTGCCGTTGCCCCACGACGATGACCCCGACCGCGGCGTGAAGGCCGCAATCGGTATGCAGCGCATCCTCCGCAACTGGAGTCCAACCGGGCCGGATGGCGCGACTTTCCCGATCGAAATCGGCGTCGGCCTGAATACCGACGCCGTGGTCGCCGGCAATATCGGCAGCAAGAAGCGCATGGACTACACCATCATCGGCGATGGCGTGAACCTTGCCGCCCGACTCGAATCCGCCTGCAAGCAATATGGCGCGGGCATCCTGCTTTCGGAAATGACCGTCGAGCAATTGCGCGGCTCCTATCGCTTGCGCGCGCTCGATCATGTGGTCGTTAAGGGCAAGACCAAGCCGGTCACGATCTACGAATGCCTTGACCATCTGGATGTGGAGGAGACCCCCAATCTCCAGGACCTGATCGGCCTCTTCGCGGATGGGGTGCGGCGCTACAAGGCGCGGGAATTCGAGCGAGCGCATGCGCGCTTCAAGGAAGCGCTGAGCGCGCGGCCGGGCGATGTTCCGTCGGCGATGTATATCGAGCGTTGCCAGGTCCTGATGGCGGAGCCGCCGCCGGAGGATTGGAACGGCGTCTGGGTGATGACGGAGAAATAGGGCCTCGATGAGCCAGAGCGCAGCGCCGAAAATCAACCCTATCCTCGGTCCGAACGTCATGAAGCTCGGCGTCATGGCGTTCAATTGCAGCGGCGGTTCGACTGTGACGACCGCGCCGGAAGCCTGGCCGATGACCTGGCCGGATAATGTCGCCCTTGCGCAGATGGCCGACCGCGCCGGGTTTGAGGCATTGCTGCCGGTCGGGCGCTGGAAGGGCTATGGCGGAGCGTCGAACTTCAACAATCGGACCTTCGAGACCTTCACCTGGGCGGCGGGGCTGGCGGCCGTGACCGAGCAGATCGCCGTCCTGTCGACGGTGCATGCGCCGCTCGTCCACCCCCTGATCGCGGCGAAGCAGGCGGCGACCATCGATCATATTTCCGGCGGGCGGTTCGTGCTGAACCTGGTCTGCGGATGGTTCAAGAACGAATTCGAGATGTTCGGCGCGGAATGGCGCGAACACGACCGGCGCTACGAGTATGCCGCGGAATGGCTGGACTTGACCCGGCGCCTCTGGTCGGCGGAGGAGCCGTTCGACTTTGACGGCGCGTTCTTCAAGGGCCGGGACCTTTGGAGCGCGCCGAAGCCGTTGCAGGGTCTCGACCTGCCGGTCATGAACGCCGGCTCGTCCCCGACCGGCCAGCGCTTTTCGGCCGAAAACTGCGATATGAATTTCGTGATGCTGCGCCAGAAGGATCAGGCAAGCGACATGGCGCAGATCGCGGGTCTGAAAGCCATCGCCGAGGCGAGGGGGCGGCGATCGAGCTGCTGGATCCACGGCTATGCCGTCGTTCGGCCGACACAGGCCGAAGCGGAGCAGGCGCTCAACCGCTATGTCATCGAATACGGCGACGATATCGCGGTTGAAAACATGCTATCCATCTTCGGCATGGAATCGCAGACGCTGGAGCCATCCGTCATGGATGCGTTCCGTTTCCACTTCAAGGCGGGCCACGGCGGCTATCCCTTGGTCGGCACGCCGGAATCGGTGGTTGACGATCTCGTGCGTCTGTCCGGCATGGGCGTGGACGGGGTGCTGCTGTCTTGGCTCGACTATCTGGGAGAAGGGCGGCAATGGATCGACGACGTGCTGCCATTAATGGAATCAGCCGGTTTGCGGGCGCCGTATTCGCGGTAGCGGCGCTGGCGGGCGCGGCCGACGCTGCCGCGAAGGACGCCGTCGCGCGCCTGGCGTTCGGCGTCGTCGAGGATGCTTCCAGGGCGCCGGCAGCGGCGTTCGGCGGCTATGCCAAGGGCTGCCTCGCAGGCGGCGAGGCGCTGCCGGCGGTCGGCGTCGGCTACCAGACCATGCGGCCGAGCCGCAATCGGGCGTGGGGTCATCCCTATCTATTGGGGTTTATCAAAGACTTTTCAGCCAATCTTGCGTCAGAGGGTTATGCGACGCTCCTGATCGGCGATCTGGCGCAGCCGCGCGGCGGGCCGATGCTTTCCGGCCATCGGAGCCATCAGCTTGGCCTCGATGCGGACATCTGGTTTCGCCCGTCGCCGCCCTATCAACTGACGCGGGAGCAGCGCGAGGAATGGTCGGCGGAAACCGTCGTCGCCTCGGTCAATGCGCCTTGGGTGAATGAGCGGTTCACGGCCCGCGAGGCCCGGATGATCGAACTGGCGGCCAAGGACAGGCGGATAGCGCGCATCTTTGTCGGCGCGCCGATCAAGAAGGCGCTCTGCGAAGGGACCCCCGCGAGCGACCGCGGCTGGCTGCGCAAGGTCCGGCCCTGGTATGGGCATGTCTATCATATGCATGTCCGGCTCGAATGCCCGGTCGGCTCGCTCGCCTGCAAGGATCAGGATCCCCCGGCGTTCGACGACGGCTGCGGCGAAGAATTGACGTCATGGCTGAAGCCGCCGAAGCCGGTCAAGCCGGCGCCGCCGCCCAAGCCGGCGGTCAAGCCAAAGGAGATCATGCTCTCCGAGTTGCCGACCGAATGCCTGAATGTTCTGGCGGCGCCGTCGCGCCGGTGAGCGCGTTCGTATATAGAGCGTGAAACGCTTGGATCATTTGCCTCTCGGAGCCGCCACTCATGCGCCTGACCCGTTATTTCATGCCGACCCTCAAGGAAACGCCGACGGAAGCGCAGATCGTTTCCCATCGCCTTATGCTGCGCGCCGGCATGGTTCGCCAGGCCTCAGCGGGAATTTATTCCTGGCTGCCCCTGGGCTTCCGGGTCCTGAAGAAGATCGAGCAGATCGTGCGCGAGGAGCAGGACCGGGCCGGCGCCCATGAGGTGCTGATGCCGACCGTGCAGTCCGCCGACCTCTGGCGGGAAAGCGGCCGCTATGACCATTACGGCAAGGAAATGCTGCGGTTCACCGACCGCCATGGCCGCGACATGCTCTATGGCCCGACCAATGAAGAAGTGATCACCGACATATTCCGCTTCTACGTGAAGAGCTATCGCGATCTGCCGAAGATGCTCTACCACATTCAATGGAAGTTCCGGGATGAAGTCAGGCCGAGGTTCGGCGTCATGCGCGGCCGCGAATTCCTGATGAAGGACGCCTATTCCTTCGATCTGGATGCGGAGGCCGCCCGCCTGTCCTATGCCAAGATGTTCATGGCCTATCTCGCGACGTTCGATCGGATGGGGCTGAAAGCCATTCCCATGCGCGCCGATACCGGACCGATCGGCGGCGATCTCAGCCACGAATTCATCATTCTGGCCGAGACCGGCGAAAGCGAAGTCTACTGCCACAAGGACTGGCTGAACCAGGACGTCGACGCGGCCAATATCGACTATGAGAGCGATCTTCGCCCCCGGATCGACGCGTTGACGCAACTCTACGCCGCCACCGACGAAATGCACGACGCCGCCACGTGTCCGGTTCCCGCCGAGGACCTCTTGATGGCGCGCGGCGTTGAGGTTGGACATATCTTCTATTTCGGCACCAATTATTCCGCGCCTCTGAACGCGGCGGTGCAGACGCCGGACGGCGGCCAGGCCCATGTCCACATGGGCTCCTACGGTATCGGCGTATCGCGGCTGGTCGGCGGCATCATCGAAGCGAGCCATGACGAGGCCGGAATCATCTGGCCGGATGCGGTCGCGCCTTTCAAGGTCGCGCTGATCAACCTCCGCCAGGGCGACGCCGCGACCGATGCGGCGGCAGAAAGCCTTTATGGCAAGCTCAGCCAGGCCGGCGTCGAGGTGCTGTATGACGACCGCGAGGAGCGGGCAGGCGCCAAATTCGCCGACATGGACCTGATCGGACTGCCCTGGCAGATCATCATCGGGCCGCGCGGGGCCAAGGCCGGCGTCGTCGAACTGAAGCGCCGGGCGACGGGCGATCGCGAAGAAATCGCGCCTGAGGCCGCCTTGCAGCGTGTCATCGGCTGATGATATTTCCGCCCTTCGAACGCATGATCGCCGGCCGGTATCTGCGCGGCCGGGGCCGTGAGAGCTTCGTTTCGGTGATCGCGTGGTTCTCGCTCATCGGCATCGCGCTTGGGGTCGCGACCCTGATTGTCGTCATGTCGGTGATGAATGGCTTCCGGGAGCAATTGCTGTCCCGTATCCTCGGTTTGAACGGGCATTTGCAGATTGTCAGCCAGAATGGGCCGATCCCGGACTATGGCCCGCTCGTCGTGCGGCTGAAGGCGGTGGACGGCGTGTTGCGCGCCGCCGCCGTCGTCGAGGGGCAGTCGATGGCGACCCACCAGGGAACCGCCTCGGGGGCGCTCGCCCGTGGCATGACGCTGGAGGGACTGACGGGGCTCGATGCCGTGCGCAAAGGCGTCATCCTCGGCCGCCTCGCGGATTTTGACGGTCGCGGCAATGCGGTGATCGGCCGTCGGCTCGCCCAGAAGCTTGGTCTGACGATCGGCGATCGCGTCACATTGCTGTCCCCGGCCCAGGGCATCACGCCCTTTGGCGCGGCGCCCTTGCAGAAGGCGTTCAAGGTCGTCGCGATCTTCGATGTCGGGATGTACGAGTACGATTCGACCTATGTCTACATCCCGCTCCGAGACGCCCGCGCGCTTTTCGCGACCGGCGAGGGCGTCAGCCTGATTGAGGCGATGACGGCCAATCCCGAGACGCTGGACGGCGAGAAGGCGCGGATCCAGGCCGTGCTTGGCCCTGGCTTTCAGGTCTATGACTGGCGCGACACCAATCGCGCCTTCGTCAGCGCGCTTGAGGTCGAGAGGAACGTGATGTTCCTGATCCTGACGCTGATCATTCTGGTTGCTGCGTTCAATATCGTGTCGAGCTTGACCATGCTGGTGAAGGACAAGACGCGGGATATCGCCGTCATGCGGGCGATGGGCGCCACACGGGGCATGATCATGCGGACCTTCATTCTGACCGGATCGACGATTGGCGTCGTCGGGGCGCTGGCGGGGTTCGGGCTGGGGCTCGCCTTTGCGCTCAATATCGAATCGCTGCGTCAGGCGCTTGAGAGCATGAGCGGCACGAAACTATTCCAGGCGGAAATCTATTTCCTGTCGAAACTGCCGGCGAAGGTCGACAGCTTCGAGGTCGGGCTGGTGGTCGCGATGGCGCTCGGCCTGTCGTTTCTTGCGAGCCTCTATCCGGCCTGGCGCGCCTCGCGGGCTGAGCCGGCAGCCGCATTGAGGTACGAATGAGCGCCGCGCCGATCCTTGAGCTGAAAGACGTTCGCCGGAGCTACCGGCAGGGCGACGCGCGGCTGGACGTGCTGGCGGGCGCCGACCTCAAGGTGATGGCGGGGGAGGTCGTGGCGCTGACCGCCCCCTCGGGCGCGGGCAAGACGACGCTGTTGCAGATCGCCGGATTGCTGGACCGGCCCGACGCCGGGGAGGTGCTGTTGCGCGGCCAGTCCGTCGGCGGGCTCGACGATCGGCCGCGTAGCCGGATCCGGGCGGAGAATTTGGGGTTCGTGTTTCAGTTTCATCATCTGTTGCCGGAATTTACAGCGCTGGAGAATGTCGTGTTGCCACAGATCATCCGCGGCGTGGCGCGGCGGGCGGCGCGGACGCGGGCGGCGGAGCTTCTGGCGGAGATGGGCCTGGCGGAGCGGTCGGGCCACCGGCCGTCCCAGCTTTCCGGCGGCGAGCAGCAGCGGGTCGCCGTCGCCCGAGCGCTCGCCAACGCGCCGGGCTTGATCCTCGCCGACGAGCCGACGGGCAATCTGGATGCGACGACGGCGGCGGCGGTGACGCGGCGGCTTCTGACGCTGGCGCACAATACTGGCGCCGCCATGCTGATCGCGACCCATAATCCCGTCCTCGCGGCGATGATGGATCGGCGCGTCACGCTCGCTGGGGGCCGGATCGTCGAGGTTTAGCCCATGGCCCGCGCGGCATGCAGACTTGTGACGTCGGTCACTCGCAGGCCTTGGCGCGGGTCCCTATTTTCCGGTTACCGAAGCAATCCTCGATAGAGGCGAGCCGAAGGCGCGACCGCGTTCCCGATTGTTA
>CALAHN010000101.1 GCA_937891825.1 uncultured Alphaproteobacteria bacterium | reverse complement strand
TCATGCTCAGAAGGCTCTCTAATCCCGCGCTATGATCCCGGACAGACTCTAAGAGATTCCGCATCCAAGCGCCGGACCTGGCGCCGATATCAAGCGCCCATGAAGGAAAATTCCTATGCCTGCCGCCGATCTGGTCACGCTCTCCGCCGTTGAATTGCGCCGTCTGATCGGCGGCAAGCAGATTTCGCCTGTCGAACTGCTGGACGCCTGCATCGCTCAAATCGAAGCGGTCAATCCGGCCGTCAACGCCATATGCGCGACCGACTTCGATCGCGCCCGCGATCAGGCGAAGCGCGATGAGGCGGCGGTGCTGGCCGGGGATGACCTCGGCCTGCTACATGGCTTGCCGTGCGGGGTTAAGGACCTTGAAGCGACGGCGGGTCTACGGACGACCCTTGGTTCGCCGCTCCACAAGGACGACGTGCCCGAAAAGGATACTTTCATGGTGGGCCAGGTCCGGGCCGCCGGCGCCAACCTGTTCTGTAAAACCAATACGCCGGAGTTCGGGGCCGGCTCCAACAGCCGCAACCCGGTCTGGGGCGCGACCGGCAACCCGTTCGATCCGATGAAAACGGCCGGCGGTTCGTCCGGCGGGTCCGCCGCGGCGCTGGCGACGAACATGATGCCGATCGCGACCGGGTCCGACACCGGCGGATCGTTGCGCAATCCTGCGGCATGGTGCGGCGTCGTCGGGTACCGGCAGACGCCTGGCATGGTGCCGAACGACAAGTCTTCCTTCGGATGGTCGCCTTTGTCCGTTGTAGGCTCGATGGGGTGGACGGTGGAGGATATGTGCCTGCTGCTGTCATCCCAGGTCGGTTCCGCCGACGCCGATCCGCTGTCGCGCGCTGTCCCGGCCGTCGAGGTGCTGAATTTGGCGCGGGTCGACCTTGGCTCCCTGCGCGTCGCGTTCAGCGCCGACCAAGGCTTCGCGCCGGTCGAAACATCATATCGGCCAGTGTTCGACCGGAAGATAGACGCGATCAGAGGCTTCTTCCGCTCGTGCGACGAGGCGACGCCGGCGCCGGGCGGCCTCGATCGCGCTTTCGATGTGATCCGGGGCCTCAGCTACGCGCAACGCTACAGGGCGCAGTATGAAGCCGACAAGATGAAGCTTGGCCCCAACGTTCGCGCAAACTACGAACTGGCTGCCGCCATGACCCTCGCGGATGTCGCCTGGGCGCACGGGGAGCATACGGCGCATTTCCGCCGCTATGCCCAGTTTTTCAAGAATTTCGACCTCTTTATCACGTTGATCACGCCGATGTCGCCGTTCCCCTGGGAGACGCTGGCGCCGATGGAGATGAACGGCCAGAAGTTCGACAAGTATTATACTTGGATGGGGGTGGCGTATGGCGTCACCATGAGCGGCCACCCCGCGATCGCCCTGCCGTGCGGCGTCGATCAGCATGGCATGCCGTTCGGGTTCCAGATGGTCGGCCGCTATGGCCGGGACGCGGAGTTGCTCGCGGCCGCCTACGCGCTGGAGCAGGCGATGGCGTCAAACCCGGAAACCGCGCGCGCCGTTCCCGATTTCGCCAAGCTCCGTACGCCTGTCCCGGCCCTGAAATCGATCGTCACCGCGCCGCCGAGCGCTTGACGGGGGCGGCGCCGGACCGATGGCCCTATGCCTGAAAAATGGCGCGTCCAGGCGAACGCGCGGCCCATGCTCTACCTTATTGATATCAATCATATGATCCAATCTTAGAGTCTGTCCGGGATCATAGCGCGGGATTAGAGAGCCTTCTGAG
>CALAHN010000100.1 GCA_937891825.1 uncultured Alphaproteobacteria bacterium | reverse complement strand
TGCCTTCACACGGCAGGGGTCACAGGTTCAATCCCTGTCGCGCCCACCATCTTGCACAAATGCCATATCGGGGACTTATCGGGCTCGCGGCCATCGCCCGGCGCGGCAGCCATATCCGCCGAATTCCTGCTGGTTTGAGACGACATGAGCGGACTGTCCCGAAACGCCCGATTCGAACGCTCCCCGGCCGCGCTGGCCGAGGGCGTGCGCGCCGGCGATCGGGCGATGATCGGGCGGGCGATCACGCTCGTCGAAAGCCGCAGCGCCCGCCGGCGCGCGGAAGCCCAGGTCATGTTACGGATCCTGAACGCCGATGCGGGCCAGGCCTATCGGGTCGGCGTCACGGGCGTGCCGGGCGTCGGCAAAAGCACCTTCATCGAAGCGCTTGGCCAGATGCTGATCGCGGCGGGGCATCGGGTGGCGGTGCTGGCGGTCGATCCCACATCCTCGCGGACCCATGGCAGCATCCTTGGCGACAAGACGCGGATGGCCGCACTGGCGGCGGACACAGCCGCGTTCATTCGGCCGTCGCCATCCTCGGGCACGCTTGGCGGCGTCGCCCGCGCCACCCGCGAAACCATGATCGTCATGGAAGCGGCAGGCTATGACGTCGTCCTGGTCGAGACCGTCGGCGTCGGCCAGTCCGAAACCGCTGTCGCCGAGATGACCGACTTCTTCCTGGCGCTGATGCTGCCGGGCGCCGGCGACGAGTTGCAAGGCATCAAGAAGGGCCTGCTGGAGATCGCGGACATGATCGCCGTCAACAAGGCGGACGGCGACAATGCGGCCCGCGCCGAGGCCGCACGGCGGGAATACAAGGCGGCCCTCCACATCATGGTTCCAGCCTCGCCCGATTGGTCGCCGCCGGTCGTCCTGTGCAGCGGCCTCCGCAACCAGGGCCTCGACGCGCTTTGGGCCGAGATCGAGCGCCATCAGGCGATCATGCGCGCCAGCGGCGCCTTCGACCGCCGCCGACAGGCGCAGCAGGTCGGCTGGATGCGGTCAATGCTGGACGAGCGGCTGCTTCGGGGCCATCTCGGCTCAAAGGCTGCGGCGGAGAGCGTCAAGGCTGCGGCGGCGGCAGTGCTGGCGGGCGATCTGACGGCGCCGCAGGGCGTCGAGCAGGTGCTCGGCGCCATCGGCCTTGCGGCGGATTTCGGCGAGGTTTAGCCGAATTGCTCCGCCCGCTTGCCGCTTCCCGGTTCGGCGCTTCCGGGCTAGCCTGTAGCGATGGATCGCCGTTCGGCGCCGCCGCCGACAACCTGCATGCGATGGAGGTCTGGTAATGGAGACGCATCAGATAGCCGTTGAAAGCATCTATGTGCCGGCGAAGCGCCGCCGCACCGTGGATGAAGCCAAGGTCGAGGATCTGGCCGCAAGCGTCATGGAGGACGGCGTCAAGGTGCCGCTTCAGGTGCGCCAGGACGGCGAGCGGATCGTGCTGGTCGAAGGCCTGCACCGATTGGAAGCCGCGAAGGCGCTCGGCGAAGCGACAGTGCCGTGCATTTATGTGGGCGCGAAGCGGTTTTAATCGCCTGAACGTCAGTCGCTTTCCGATTTTCCGGCGGCGCGCGCCTTGGCGACCGGCTCGCCCTCGTCCCAGGGGAAGACGATCCAGGTGTCCTGGCTGACTTGGGTCACATAGGTGTCGACGACCGAAAGCCCGGCAGGCTTGGCATAGACGGTCGCGATATGGGCCTTCGGCAACATGGATTTCACCAGGCGCGCCGTCTCGCCGGAATCGACGAGGTCGTCGATCACCAGCAGGCCGGTCCCGTCGCCGTCCAGGCCCTTCAGCACGTCGATCTGGCCGCGCACGCTGGCGACGCCCTCCTCATTCTCCCGGTATGAAACGATGCAGACCGTATCGATCCTGCGGATGTCCAGTTCGCGCGCGATGATCGCTGCCGGCGCGAGGCCGCCGCGCGCGATCGCGACGATGCCGTCGAACGGCCCAAGCGCCGCAAGCCGCCAGGCCAGCGCCCGAGCGTCCCGGTGCAGGTCGCTCCAGGAGACGGGGAAGAAATGTTCGGGCATGGCGAGGAACCTGGGTTCAGGGGCAGGAGACTGCCAACCTTAGATCAACCCGTCCCGCAGCGGAATCGGCAATTGGCGGAAAAGCGCCGATCGATCGCAATAGCGGCGCCAAGCAGTCAGCCGAGCCTGCGCCGGTACAAGGCGATCAGCCGTTCCCAATGGCGTTCGGCGGCCGGCCGGTCGTAGCACCAGCGGCCGGGAAAGGCGTAGCCATGGTGGACGTCCGGATAAAGCTCCAGTTCGCCCTCGGCGCCCGATGCGGCAAGCAGGCCCTGCAGCGTTTCGACCATGTCGAGCGGGGCCAGATCGTCATATTCGGCGCAGGCGATATAGAGTTCGCCCTTGGCCTTGCCGAGGTTGCTGTGCGGGCTTTCCTCGGCGTCGCTGACCAGCCAGGTGCCGTAGAACGAGGCGGCGGCGGCGATCCGCTTCGGAAAGCGGGCGGCGGCGGCGAGCGCATAGGGGCCGCTCATGCAATAGCCGTGGGCGCCGACGGGGCCGTCGGACAGGCCCGGTTCGGCGTCGATATGGGCCAAAAGCGCGTCGATGTCGTCCATCACCGGCGGGATGGTCATTTTCGTGCGGATGGCGCGCATGCGGCCATGTTCCGGGCTGCCGTGACTGAGCACGGAACTGTCGAATTTCGTATCCCGTCCGGCGCGGTAGTAAAGGTTCGGGACCAGAACGCCATAACCCGCCGTCGCAAGACGGCGGGCCATGTCGTGCAGTTCCTCGCGAATGCCCGGCGCATCCATCAGCAACAGGACGGCCGGGGCAGGCGCGCCGCGCTCCGGCCGGCAGATGAAAGTCTCCATCTGCCCGCCGGGCCGCGCGATATCGACGATCGCTTCGATCAATTCAGGGCTTCCACCTGGGCGCGGAGGGGATCGGCATCCGGGTTCTGCGCCTTGTTTTCCCGGACAATGCCAATTGGCGTCACGGGCTTGCCGTAATAGCCTTCGTTCCAGTCATTGCGTCGGGCGACGACTGCGCCTTCAAGCGAAGCGCCGACAAACAGGCCCTGGTTCAAGGAATAGACATAGATATCCGCGCCGCCCGCGGTCGTGGTCGAGGCCTCGGCCCCAGCGCCGACAGGACCGGCCGCGGCGCTAAGATCGGCGCCGAGCTTCACCTGATCGTTCAGGATCGCGTCCACGCCATTCTGGGTCATGACCAGCAGCACGGCTTCCGACGACTGGCCGCCGATCTGCAGGCCGAAACTGACTGACCCCATCGTGTAGAACGCCGGATAACTCCAGGCATCGTTGGCGTAGCGAGCCATCAGAACGCCCGATCCGCCTTCGCCGCCGATGAAGAAAGCGCCCTTGATGATGTTCGGGAAAATCATGACGCCCTTGGCGCGCTTCATCAGGTCGCGAACGCGCGGACCGTTCTCCTGGTCGCGGAGCACGCGCTTCAGGGTGATCTCGCTCTTGGCGACGATATCTTCGGCCTCAGGCGAGGCTGCGTATGCCGGCGCGGCGGCAAATCCCACGGCGACGGCGAGTGCGAGGGCAAGTGTGCGAACCATGGTTCGATATCCTCCTGGTTTCAAATTCGTTCATAAACCGCCCTCCGAGGTAGGCTGCAAATGCGGCCAGATCGTGGCGATTCCTGGCGGACGCGCCATGCTTCATCAGACAGAGGGCGGCCCACTTATCCACCTTTTAACGAACCCGCCAAACCGCGGGCTGATTTAGATTATGGCCAGCCGCCCCAGAATGGCGGCGTTCGACCGGATGCCGAGATGCAGGCAGGCCTGCTCGAATTTTTCGTTCGGACTGTGCATGCGATCGTCGTCCAGGCCGAAGCCGATCAGCAGCGAGTCCAGGTTCAGCAGCCGCTGCATCGAGCCGACGACGGGGATCGATCCGCCGCAGCCCATCAGGGCGGGCGCAACCCCGAATATATCGGTCAGCCCTTGCTCGGCCGCCTTGAAATAGGCGGTGTCGGTCGCCGCTTTCAGCCCAGGCGACCGGCCGAAGAAGCGGAAGCTCAGCTTCGCATCCTTGGGCGCATGGGCCTTGAAAAACGTCTCGATCCCAGCCGCGACCTGCATCGGATCCTGGTTCGGCACGAGCCGGCAGGAGAGTTTGCAGGAGGCTTTGGCCGCGATTACAGTCTTCGAGCCTTCGCCTGTATAACCGCCCCAGATGCCGTTGACGTCCGCCGTCGGGCGGGACCACATCCGCTCAAGGGGCGAGCGCCCGGCTTCGCCGTGCGGCACTGTCAGCCCGACGCTCGCGAGAAATGCGGCCTCATCGAAGCCAAGCCCGGCCCAGTTCGCCTTGACCTCGGCCGGCGGCTCCTCAACAGCATCGTAGAATCCGGGGATCTGGACGCGGCCCTGGTCGTCATGGAGCCGGCCGATGATGCCGGCAAGCGCGTTGATCGGGTTAAGGACCGCGCCGCCATACATGCCGGAATGCAGGTCGTGGCTTGGGCCTTCGAGGGTGATCTCGACATAGCACATGCCGCGCAGCAGCCAGGTGATCGCCGGCTTCGTCATGCTCCACATCGGCGTATCGCAGACAATCGCGACATCGGCCCGGGACAGTTCCTCCTGGTTCGCGATCAGGAACGGCTCCAGGCTCGGGCTGCCGGTCTCCTCCTCGCCTTCCAGCAGCACGGTGACCTCGCAGGGCGGCGCGCCGTGGACGGTTTTCCAGGCGCGGAGCGCCTCGATCCAGGTCATGACCTGGCCTTTGTCGTCGACCGCGCCGCGGGCGACGATGCGCTTGCCGCGTTCGGCGTCGATCAACTGCGGCTCGAACGGCGGCGCGTCCCAAAGCTCCAGCGGCTCCGCCGGCTGCACGTCGTAATGGCCGTAATAGAGGACATGGGGCGCCCGCTTGACGCCGTCGGCGTTCGGGCCGGGATGATGGGCGACCACCATCGGATGGCCGGGCGTCTGACGCTTGCCGGCGCTGAAATCCAGGCCCTCAAGCTCCCGGACGCACCAGTCGGCCGCGCGCTCGACATCCGGCTTGTAGGCCGGATCGGTCGAGATCGAGGGGATCGAAAGCAGGTCGAAAAGGCGTTTCAAGGAACCGTCCAGGTCGGCGTCGACCTGGTCCAGGACGGCGGCGACGGGGAGGTCTGTCATCGACTGAGCGCTTTCAAGCCGCGGTCCAGCCCTTCGACCGTCAGGGGGTACATCCGGTTGGTCATCAATTCCTTGATGATCTGGGTGGAGGGCGTGTGGTCCCACCGTTGTTCCGGCCGCGGGTTCAGCCAGATCGCATCGGGCCAATGGTCGAGCATCCGCGAAATCCAGAGCGCGCCGGGCTCTTCGTTCCAATGCTCGACCGATCCGCCCTTGTAGGTAATTTCATAGGGGCTCATGAAAGCGTCCCCGACGAAGATCGCCTTGTAGTCGGTCGGGTACTTGTTGATGACGTCGATGGTCGGCGCCCGCTCGTCGAACCGGCGGCGATTGTCCTTCCAGAGGCCTTCATAGACGCAGTTGTGAAAGTAGTAGAACTCCAGGTTCTTGAATTCCGTCCGAGAGGCTGAAAACAGCTCCTCGCAGACCCGGATGTGATCGTCCATGGAGCCGCCGACGTCGAAGAACATCAGCACCTTGACGCGGTTCGTCCGTTCCGGCCGCATCACGATGTCCAGCAAGCCGGCGTTCTTCGCGGTGCGGTCGATCGTTTCCTTCAGATCGAACTCGTCTTCGGCGCCGGTGCGCGCGAACTGCCGGAGCCGGCGCAGCGCCAACTGGATGTTGCGGATGCCGAGTTGCAGGTTGTCGTCGTAGTTCTTGTACTCGCGCTTTTCCCAGACCTTAAGCGCTTTGCCCTGGCGGCGCTTCTTCTGGCCGATGGCGACGCCTTCTGGGTTGAAGCCGCCGGTCCCGAACGGCGAGGTGCCGCCGGTGCCGATCCATTTATTGCCGCCGTGATGCTCGCCCTTTTGCTCTTCCAGGCGCTTCTTCAGCTCCTCCATCACCTTTTCCCAGCCGCCCATGGCCTCGATCTGGGCCTTGTCGGCGTCGGACAGCAGGAGTTCGGCTTGCTTCGCCAGCCATTCTTCCGGAATGTCGGCGCCGAAGAAGTGCTCGCCGACTTCCTGGACGCCCTTGAAGAATTCGCCAAAGACCCGGTCGTAGCGGTCGAAATATTTCTCGTCCTTCACCAGGGCCGAGCGGGACAGATAATAAAAATTATCGACGCTCATGCCGGCGACGTGCGCGTTCATCGCCTCCAGCAGCATCAGATATTCCCGGATCGAGGCGGGGACCTTGGCAGCCTTCACCTTCATATAGAAGTCGATAAACATGGGCTTTGCCCCTTAGCCGCGTTCGCGCCGGCTCATGAAGACCAGCCGTTCGACCATGTGCACGTCCTGCTCGTTTTTCAACAGGGCGCCGTATAGCGGCGGGATCGCGCTGGAGGCGTCCTTGCCCTTGATGCTCTCCGGGGGAATGTCCTCGGCCAACAGCAGCTTCAGCCAGTCCAGCAGTTCCGATGTGGACGGCTTCTTCTTGACGCCGGGAATTTCCCGCAGCCCGAAAAACGATTCCATCGCCGCGGTCAGCAGGTCTTTCTTGATGTCCGGGAAATGAACGTTGACGATATCCGCCATCGTCTCCTTGTCGGGGAACTGGATGTAGTGGAAGAAACAACGGCGCAGGAATGCGTCGGGCAGTTCCTTTTCGTTGTTCGACGTGATGATCACGATGGGGCGCAGCTTCGCCTTCACGGTCTGGTTCGTCTCGTAGACATAGAACTCCATGCGATCGAGCTCCTGCAGGAGATCGTTCGGGAATTCGATGTCGGCCTTGTCGATTTCGTCGATCAGCAGCACGACGCGCTTGTCCGCGTCGAACGCTTCCCAAAGCTTGCCGCGATTGATGTAGTTGCTGATATCCTTGACTTTATCGTCGCCGAACTGGCTGTCCCTGAGGCGCGAAACCGCGTCATATTCATACAGGCCGTGCTGCGCCTTGGTCGTCGATTTGACGTGCCATGTGATCAGGTCCAAGCCCAGGGCTTCCGCGACCTCATAGGCCAGCACGGTTTTGCCGGTGCCGGGCTCGCCCTTGATCAGGAGGGGACGCTCCAGAATGATCGAAGCGTTGACGGCGAGCATCAGATCATCGGTTGCGACGTAGGAGTCGGAGCCTTCAAAACGCATGTCTTGCGAAACCTTTATTCAGGGATGGGAGAATTGTGTCTGCACATTCAAGGCCGAACGGTAGCCAGCCCAGCGCCGCCGTGCAAGCTGCGACTTGGCGGGCGCGCGGTCAAACGCTATGTCCCTAGATCGACCTGCCATTTGGCGGAGCTGCCAAAAGCTGGATCGGTCGCGCCCTCCGACGCCTGAAAGCATGTCATGACCCAATCAGCCGCCTTGCTCGACCGTCTCGCCGATCTCGTCGCCCGGGCGCGCCGCGCCGGCGCCGATGGGGCCGACGCCCTTGTCGCCGAAAGCCGCAGCCTGGAGGTCGCTTGCCGCATGGGCAAGCGGGAAACCCTCGAACGGGCGGAAAGCCTGGATCTTGGTCTGCGGGTTTTCGTCGGCGACCGGCAGGCGTCGGTCGCGACGGGCGACCTTTCGCTCCGAACCCTGGATGCCCTGGTCGAGCGGGCGGTCGCCATGGCGAAAGCCGCGCCGCCCGATCCGCTGGCGTTCCTGGCGCCGGCTGCCATGCTGGCGCAAACCTTCCCCGATCTCGATCTGGTCGACCCAGGCGAGCCGACCCCGGAGCAACTGGGCGCTCTCGCCCTTGCGGCCGAAGCGGCGGCGCTGGATGTCGCGGGCGTCGGGAATTCCGAGGGCGGCGGCGCGAGTTGGGGCGTCACGGCGATCGCGCTCGCGACCTCGAATGGCTTCGCGGGGTCCTATGCGCGCACCGGCGCTTCGTTCTCCACGACCGCGATCGCCAAGCGCGACGGCGTCATGGAGCGGGACTACGACTACAGTTCCGCCACCCATCTGGCCGACCTGGCGGACCCTGCCGTCATTGGCCGGAGCGCGGGCGAGCGGGCGGTGCGGCGGCTTGGCGCGCGCCGGGTGAAATCCCAGGCCGTGCCGGTCGTCTTCGAGCAACGGCTGGCGGGCGGTCTCGTGCGCAGCTTTGCGGGCGCGATCAACGGCGCTGCGATCGCCCGCGGCGTTTCCTATCTGAAAGACAAGCTGGGGCAGCCGGTGTTCGGGCCGGGCGTGCAGATCGTCGACGATCCGCTCCGGACGCGCGGCATGGCCTCGAAGCCGTTCGACGGGGAAGGCTTGCCCGCGCGCGCCCTCAATCTGATCGAAGACGGCGTGCTGACGACCTGGACGCTTGACCTCAGGGCGGCGGCGAAGCTCGGCCTCACGAGCAATGGGCGGGCCAGCCGCGGCATTGGCTCGAACCCCAGTCCCGGCGTCACCAACCTGGATATGCAGCCGGGCGCGCTGTCGCCGGAAGCATTGATCGGCGATATCCGGTCGGGCCTGTTCATCACCGAACTGATCGGCCATGGCGGCGATATGGCGACCGGCGACTATAGCCGCGGCGCCTCTGGCTACTGGATCGAGAACGGCGCGCTCGCGTATCCGGTGAATGAGCTGACCATCGCCGGAAATCTGAAGGACATGTTCCTTGCGCTGACGCCGGCGAACGACCTGATCCGGCGCGGCAGCGTCAACGCGCCGACCGTGCGCATCGACGGCATGACCGTCGCCGGGCAATAGCGCCAGACTTGGACCGCCTGAGACGATAACAGCCGCCAGGACCTGCGTCCTGGCGGCTGCTGCTCTCGCTGCAAGGCGGCGGCGAGTGGTAGGCGCAGGTTGAACTAGAAGGTCAGCGCGAGACCGCCGATGACCGCGACGCCGTCGGTCTTCACGCCAGCCGTTTCCTGTTCGCCGTAGAAGATCGAGCCGACGGCGGAAACGCCTGGCCCGAGAACGTATGAGCCGCCAAGTTCGAAGGCGTTCGAGTCCGAATCGGCACCCTTGTCTTCGCCGTAGATATAGCCAAGCGAGACGCTGAACGG
The DNA here is from genome assembly GCA_937891825.1 of uncultured Alphaproteobacteria bacterium. GTDB lineage: Bacteria > Pseudomonadota > Alphaproteobacteria > Bin95 > Bin95 > VMCJ01. The sequence continues at coordinate 34,116 of CALAHN010000100.1, read as the reverse complement.
ACCGGCGTCATAGAGCGCGCCGATGCCGAAGCTTTCGATGTCGCCCGCGACGGAATCATTCAGGTCATTGTAAGCGCCCGCGACCGTGAAGCCGCCGTAGCCGAGGCTCAGGCCGAATGCAAGATTTTCCGGCGCTTCGCCGGCGGCGGCGGCGTCATCGCCGTAGTGCATGTAGCCTGCCGAGGCGCCGAGCGTGAAATCGCCGAATTCGTGGTCGAAGTTCACGGCGACGCCAAAGGCGTCGTCGCGCGTCGCGTCGTTATTGTTGGCGGGCGCGTCGATATCTTCCTGCAACTGCGGCACATAGCTGACGCCAAGCTGGAAGCCCGCGAAGCGCGGCGTGAAATAGCTGACCTTCTCGGAGGAGTCTTCGTCCGCCGCGAAGTTGTTGGCGGTGTTTATCAGGAAGCCGTTCATGCCGGCGATCCAGTTCGGCAGGTCGCCCGAGTCGAGGCCAGCGCCGGCGCTCGGCACGGTGATCGACATCAGATACGGCGCGGAATTTTCCGAGCCCATGACGAGCCGGCCGAAGCTGCCTTCGACGAACAGGAACTGCTGGTCGATCTGGTCGCCGTCCGTCTTAGCTTCGAGCTGCACGCTCACGCCGACGGTCAGGCCGTTGTCGAGCGCGATCTCGGGCGCGAATTCGATTTCGCCGTCGCTCTGCTGGTCGAAGCCCTGATTGTTTGCGGGACCGTCGGTATAGCCGAACCATTGCTCCATGAAACCGCCCACGGTCATTTCGAACTGGGCGGCCTGGGCCGGGCTGACGGCGAACTGCGTCGCAGCCGCCAGGAAAGTTGATGCGAGTAGCGCCCGCTTTATGTGCATGAGTGATCTTCCCAGTAGGTCAATGAACGCGCCGATTGCGCGCGTGTTTCCGGATTACGACGAATTTTTGTGCCGTCAACAAAAAATTCATCGCGCCGCAACATTTCGTTGAGAATTTCACGCAGATGCAAAAAAAGCAGGCTAAAGATCAAAGTATATGCTTGGTTTTGCGTAAAAAATCGCCATTACGCAGGCGCCCAAAATTGAGGCGCCAAGCGCCCGTTTCTTAGGCTGAAAGCGCCATCCGCGCCGCCAGCACGTTGCGCAGAATTTCGCTCGACCCGCCGCCGATCGGACCGAGGCGCGCTTCCCGGAACAGGCGCTGCATCTCGCCCTCGACATAGCCCGCCCCGCCCATGACCTGCATGGCGAGGTCGGCGACCTTGTAATTGTTTTCGGTCGCGATGAGCTTCGCGGTCGTGGTCGCCATGACGGCGTCCTCGCCGGCGTCGAGCATGTCGGCGGCGTGGAATGTGGCGAGGCGCGCGGCTTCGGTCAGCATGTGCATGTCGGCGAACTTGTGGGCGACCGCCTGATATTCCGCGATCTTCCGGCCGAAGGCGACGCGATTGCGCGCGAACTCCCGCGCCACGTCCAGGCAGCGCATGGCGTGGCCGGCGCCGGTCGCGGCGAGGAGCAGGCGCTCCTCGTTGAGGCCGCGCATCAGGAGCGGCCAGCCGCCATTCTCTTCCCCAAGCAGGTGATGGGCGGGCGCATAGACGTTATCCAGGAACACTTCGTTCGGTCGGCTGGTGCGCGTGCCGAGGGAATTCATCGGCTTGATCGTGACGCCTTCCGCTTTCGTATCGACGGCGATCAGGGACAGGCCGCGCCGGCCGGCGCCCGGATCGGTCTTGACGCTGACGATCAGCGTGTCCGCCACATGGGCATTGGTGATGTAGACCTTCTGGCCCGTAATCCTGTAGCCGTCGCCGTCGCGCACGGCGCGGGTGCGGATGCCGGCGGCGTCCGACCCGCTTTCCGGTTCGGTATAGGCGATCGCCATCCGGTGCTCGCCCGCGATCAGTTTCGGCAGCAGCGCGTCGCGGAGCTCCGGCCTCGCATGGTGCTTCAGGTGGCCGCCGCCGTAGATGACCGTCGTCATATAGGCGGAGCGCACGCCATAGTGCCAATAGCCCAGCGCTTCGATGAAGACCGCCATATCCTTGTTGGAGGCATTGGCCCCGCCCAACGCCTCGGCGAAGGGCAAGGCCAGCCAGCCATCGGCCGCGAGCGCCTGAAACGCTTCGGTCGGATCGGCTTGCGCCGCGTCCAGCTCCGCGATCCGGCTTTGCGGCAGCACGCGCTGCAGCAGCCCCAGAACATTGTCGCGGATCATCACTTGCTCATCGGTGAAGCCGAAGGTCTTATAGTCGGTCACAGCAGCGTTCCTTGCATTTGAGGGCGCGATTGAAGCGTATCGAGCGCCCGCCCGTCCATGTCCATCCTGGTTCTCGCAATTATCGCCATGCTGGCGCAGCAGACGATCGCCACAACGGCGAAGCTTGGCATGCCGGCGATGTTCCCGACCATCGCGGCCGATCTGGGCTTCGACCCAAAATTCGCGCTTGCCTATACCTGGGGCTATGCCGTCTGCGGGATCGTCGTCATGGCGGGCTGCGGCGGCGCGCTCCGGCGCTGGGGCGCGCTTCGCACCAGCCAGATCGGCTGCGTGATGATGGCGGGCGGTCTGGCGGCCGCGGCCTTGCTGGCGCACCCATGGCTGGCGCTGCCGCCGCTGGTGCTGGGCGTCATCCTGAACAGCGGCGGGTCGACGGTCGCGACGCCGGCCAGTTCGCAGATCCTTGCGAAATACGCGCCGCCGAAATGGGCGCCGCTGGTGTTCTCGATCAAGCAGACCGGGGTGCCGGCGGGGCTCGCGATCTCCGGCATGATCCTGGCGCCGGCGGCGGCGGCTTACGGCTGGCGGGGCGCGTTGATGGGCCTCGCGGTCGTCTGTCTCCTGATCGCGATCGGCTTGCAGCCGCTCCGCGCCGAGTTCGACCGCGACCGGGACCCAACCGCCCGGCCGCGCTGGAGCGATTTTCCCAACACCATCCGCGATGTCGTCGGGAACACGGACCTCAAGGTTCTGGCGATCGCGGCGTTCTGTTTCGTCGGCATGCAGTCGGTTTTCATGGGGTTCAGCATCACCTACCTGCATGAGGCGCTCGGCCTTGCGGTTGAGGAGGCGGGGCCGCTTTTCGGGGCGGCCGCCCTGATCGCGGTGCCGGCGCGGATATTCTGGGGCTGGATTGGCAGCGCGCTTGTCGCGCCGCGCGTCCTGCTGGCCGGGCTGGCGGCGCTGATGGCGATCTCGACTGCGGCGATGGGCGGCTTTTCCGATGCGTGGAGCCAGACGGAGATTTTCCTGGTCCTGGCGTTCGTCAGCCTGACGGTGCTGTCATGGCACGGCATTCTCCTTTCGGAAGCCGCCAGGCTGGCGCCGATCGGCGAGGCGGGCCGCATGACGGGCGGCGTGCTGGCGTTCGGATCGGCCGGGCAGGTCATCTATCCGCCGCTCTTTGGCGTCGGGGATTTTCTCGGCGGCTACGGCCTGGCCTATATCGCCATCGGCCTGCCGGCGCTGCTTGTCGGGTACATCCTTCTGCGGGCGGAATATCGCAGCCGGAAACCCTTGCTCTAGGCCGGCAAGCCCCGTATAACCCGCCGTTCTTGAACGAACGGCCTGGCGACAAGGGCATGCCAGGGCTGTTCAATTTGGCGACCCGCCAACTCTCTATATCAGCGAGGTGCAAAATGCCCAAAATGAAGACCAAGTCGAGCGTGAAGCGCCGCTTCACCAAGACTGCGACCGGTAAGCTCAAGTTCAACGTGGCGTACAAGCGCCATCAACTGTCCTCCAAATCGACGAAAATGAAGCGCCAAGCGCGCGGCACGCGTCTTCTGTCCGCCGGGGATACGAAGATCGTGCGCCAGTTCATGCCTTACGGCTGATCTGACCCATTTCGTCCAAATTATATTAAAGGAGACAGCCGATGTCGCGCGTCAAAGGCGGCGTTACCAGCCGCGCCCGCCACAAGAAGATCACGAAGCTCGCGAAGGGTTATCGCGGCCGTTCGAACAATAATTACCGCCTGGCGCTTGAGCGGGTCGAGAAGGCGCTGCAATACGCCTACCGCGACCGCCGCGTTAAGAAGCGCAATTTCCGCGCGCTCTGGATTCAGCGCATCAACGCCGGCGCCCGTGAGCATGGCCTTTCCTACAGCCAGCTCATGAACGGCGTGCACAAGGCCGGGATCGAGGTGGATCGCAAGATGCTCGCCGATCTCGCCATGAACGACGCCGCCGGTTTCGAGGCGGTCGTCGAAAAAGCGCGCGCGGCGTTGGCCTGAGACGAACAGGCGCGGACGGATGCCGCCGGCAGGTCCGGCGGCGCCGTCCGTGTCGCCTTCAACCGCGCCGGATCGACTTGAAGCGAGGCAAGACCTATGACCGCCGACTTGGCAGCAGTCCAGGCGGAGTTGCTGGCCGCCGTCGAAAGCGCCGATACGCTGGACGCTCTTGAGGCCGCGCGCGTTGCGGCTGTCGGCCGTAAGGGCCGGCTTGGCGCGCTGATGAAAACCCTGGGCGATCTCCCGCCCGAGCAGCGCCGGGACTACGGTCAAAGCGTCAACGCCTTGAAGACGGCCGTCGAAACGGCCATCGACGCGCGCAAGGCGCGGCTTGACGGCGCGGCGCTTGATGCGCGGCTCGCGGCCGAGCGGATCGACCTGACCCTGCCGGTCCGCCCCGAAGCCGAAGGCCGCATCCACCCGATCAGCCAGACGATCGACGAGATCGTGCAGATTTTCGGCCAGATGGGCTTCCGCGTCGCCGAAGGCCCGGATCTTGAGGACGACTGGAAGAACTTCACCGCGCTCAATATCCCGCCGGAGCATCCAGCCCGCCAGGAGATGGATACGTTCTATCTCCGCGCCGGGGCGGATGGGGCCAGGCCCGTGCTCCGAACCCACACGAGCCCCGTGCAGATCCGCACGATGATGACCGAAAAGCCGCCCATTCGCGTGATCGTGCCCGGCCGGACCTTCCGCTCGGACCATGACGCGACCCATTCGCCGATGTTCCATCAGGTCGAAGGCCTGGTCATCGACGAGGCCAGCCACATGGGCCATCTCAAGGGCTGCCTGATCGAATTCTGCCGTACGTTCTTCGAGGTCGCCGACCTGCCGGTCCGCTTCCGGGCAAGCCATTTCCCGTTCACGGAGCCGTCGGCCGAGGTCGATATCGGCTGCACCCGCGCTGGCGGCGAATTCAAGATCGGCCACGGCGACGACTGGCTCGAAATTCTGGGCTCCGGCATGGTGCATCCGAAGGTGATCGCGAACTGCGGCCTCGATCCGGACAAGTACCAGGGCTTCGCCTTCGGCATGGGGATCGAGCGGATCGCCATGCTGAAATACGGCATTCCGGATTTGCGCACGTTCTACGATTCCGATCTGCGCTGGCTTCGCCATTATGGGTTCGTGCCGCTCGACATTCCGGGCGCGCTCGGGGGGTTGCACCGATGAAGTTCACCCTCGGCTGGCTCAAGGAGCATCTGGATACGGATGCGAGCCTGGAGGATATCTGCGCCAAGCTGACGATGATCGGCCTTGAGGTCGACAGCGTCACCGACAAGGGCCCGGCGCTCGCCGCCTTCAAGACGGCGCGGGTGCTCTCCGCGACGCCGCATCCCGATGCCGACCGGCTGCAGGTCTGCATCGTCGATACCGGCGAAAAGGAAGTGCAGGTCGTCTGCGGCGCGCCCAACGCGCGGGCAGGCATGATCGGCGTCTTCGCCGGCCCCGGCAGCTACATCCCCGGCAGCGACATGACATTGAAGGACGCGGTCATCCGCGGCGTCGCCTCATCGGGCATGCTGTGCTCGGAGCGGGAGCTGATGCTCTCCGACGACCATGAAGGCATCATCGACCTGCCGGCCGGCGTGCCGGTGGGCGCGCCCTACGCCAAGATCGCGGGCCTCGACGATCCGGTCATCGAAATCGGCCTGACGCCGAACCGCGGCGACTGCGCGGGCGTGCGCGGCATTGCGCGCGACCTGGCGGCGGCCGGCTTCGGCAACCTGAAGCGGGCGCCGGGTTGGGACCAGGCGATTCCGCCAGCCTTCGAAAGCCCGATCCGCGTCGTGTTCGACTTTCCCGATGACGCGCGGGACGCTTGCGCCGCGTTCGCCGGCCGGCTGATCCGGGGCGTCAAGAACGGCCCAAGCCCCAAGTGGCTGCAGGACCGGCTGCGCGCAATCGGCCTCCGCCCGATCTCGGCGCTGGTCGACATCACGAATTTTTTCACCATGGACACGGCCCGGCCGCTGCATGTGTTCGACGCTGACACGCTGTCGGGCGATGTGCTGGTCCGGCTCGCCCGGCCTGGCGAGACCCTGGAAGCCCTGGACAACAGGACCTATGCCCTGGCTGAAGGCATGACGGTCGTCGGCGATCAGGCGCAGGCGCACTCGCTTGGCGGCATTATCGGCGGCGCTGTCTCGGGCTGTACGGAGGCGACCACGTCCGTCTTCCTCGAGGCCGCGTGGTTCGATCCCCTGCGGACGGCCTCGACCGGCCGCCGGCTCGGCGTCCATTCCGACGCGCGCTACCGGTTCGAGCGCGGCGTCGATCCGGAATCGCTGAAGCCCGGCATCGAAGCCGCGACGGCGATGATCCTCGAACTGTGCGGCGGCGAGGCGAGCGACGTCGTGTTCGCCGGCGAAGCCCCGGCATGGCGCCGCAACATATCGCTCCGCCCGTCGCGGACCGAAGCTCTGGCCGGCATCGACGTCCCGAAGACCGAGCAGATCCGCATTCTTGCCGCCCTCGGCTTCCAGCCGAAGGACGGGGGCGATCTGATCGAAGTGACGCCGCCCTCCTGGCGTCCGGATATTCACGGCGAGGCCGACCTGGTTGAGGAGGTCGCGCGCATCGTCGGTTTCGATCACATCCCGACCGTGCCCTTGCCGCGCCTCGCCGACCAGCCGGAGCAGGCCCTGTCGCTCACGCAGTCGCGCCGGGTGCGGGCGCGCCGGGCGCTCGCCGGCCGCGGCATGGTGGAGGCGCTGACGTTCTCCTTCCTCAAGCAGGCGGACGCGCAACGCTTCGGCGGCGGCGAGCCCGCGATGCTGCTCGACAACCCGATCAGCGCCGACCTCGATACGATGCGGCCGTCGATCATTCCGAACCTTCTGGCCGCGGCCGGGCGCAATATCGCCCGCGCGCAGCGGGATGGCGCGCTTTTCGAGGTCGGCCCGGCATACCGGGACCCAAGCGAAACCGGTCAGGACTGGGTCGCCGCCGGCGTCCGCTGGGGCGACGCTGTCGGCCGGCACTGGACCGGCGGGCGCCGTCCGGTCGATGCGTTCGACGCGAAAGCCGACGTGCTGGGCGTGCTGGCGGCCATCGGCGCGCCGACGGAAGCGCCGCTGGATCAGGCGGCGGCCTCCTGGCTGCATCCCGGCCGCTCGGCCATGGTCCGCCTGGGCAAGACCATGCTCGCGCAGTTCGGGGAAATCCATCCGGCCATCGCAGCCGCCTACGATATCGACGGACCGGTCGTCGCGTTCGAGGTCTTCCTGGACCATGCCCCGGCGCCGAAGCAGAAGGCGAGCGGCAAGACCAAGCCGTTTCTCAAGCTGGATGCGCTGCTGCCAGTCGGCCGCGATTTCGCCTTCCTGGTCGATGCCGAACTGCCGGCCCAGAAAGCCGTCGCTGCGGCGCGCAATGTCGACCGGCAACTGATTTCGGGCGTGGAAGCGTTCGACGCCTATCAGGGCAAGGGCGTCGAGCCCGGCAAGAAATCGCTCGCGATCGCGGTGACGTTACAGCCGAAGGACGCGACCCTGACGGAAGCCGACATCGAGGCGCTCTCCGCCAAGATCGTCGCCGCCGTCGAAAAGGCGACCGGCGGGACCCTGCGCAGCTAAGGGCGTTAAAGAGCCTTGTGGCTGCCGTCGCAATAGGGGCCGTTCTTGGTGTGCTTGCAGAGGCACATGGATTTCGTCGCCGCCGCTTCCGGCTTGAACTTCATCGGCGCGAATTCGCTGCCCTTGTGGGCGCCGTCGCAGAACGGCTGCTTCGCGGACTGCCCGCAAGTGCACCAGAAATAGGTCTTGTCCGCTTCAAGCTCGATGCGGACGGGCGCGTTGCCGGCGACGACGGGGTCGGCCATATGCTTGCTCCTGAATGGAAACCTGTGAACACTGCCTGGCAAGGTTCGTCCGCCGCGTCGGCGGCGTCAATGGGGAAGTGCACGAAGCGATGCGGATTTGTGTTTTTGGCGCGGGCGCTGTCGGCTCATTTCTGGCCGCCCGTCTCGCGGCTGCCGGCCTGGATGTCGCCGCCGTCGCGCGCGGCCCGCATCTGGCGGCGATCCAGGCGGACGGCCTGCAGCTCGAGGAAGCGGCCGGCACGATCCATGCCCGTTTGACCGCGACCGACGATCCGTCGGCGCTCGGTCCCCAGGACGCCGTGATCTTCACGACCAAGGCGCATTCGCTCGGGACGGCGGCGGCGCTCGCCCAGCCGCTGATCGGGCTGGAAACCGCGCTTGTGTTCGCGCAGAACGGCATTCCCTGGTGGTATGCGCATGGCTTCGCGGCGCCTGGCCTCGACGAAGGCCCCTTGCCGCTGCTCGACCCGGACCGGGCGATCTGGGATGGGTTCCGGCCGGAGCGGGCGATCGGCGCCGTCATTCATTCGCCCAACACGATCGTCGCGCCAGGCGTCGTCCGGAACGCCGCCAACCGGCCTGCCGGATTGCCGCTCGGCGAGCCGAAGGGCGGCGCGTCGCCGACGACCGTGAAGATCGCCGCCGCGCTCGAAGCGGCCGGGGTTCGGGCGCCCATCCTGCCGGACATCCGGCGTGAGGTCTGGAGCAAGCTCATCCTCAATATCGCGGGCGCGCCGGGATGCTCGCTGACCGGCGCCAGCGTCAGGGGCATGCTGGAGGACCCGGGCGTATCCGCGCTGTCGGCCGCGATCATGGCCGAGGGCGTCGCGGTCGCCGCAGCCCACGGCTTCCTGCTGGACGTGGATATCGCGGCCAACACCGATCCGACGCGCTGGCCCGATCACAAGTCATCGATGCTGCAGGATCTTGAGGCGGGACGGCTGATGGAGATCGACCCCATCGTCGGCTGCCCCCATGCCTTCGCCAAGGCGGCCGGCGTTCCGACGCCAACGCTCGATATCGTGCTGCCGCTGCTGCGCCAGCGGGCGCGGACGGCGGGGCTCTATTCAGCTTAGTCTGGACCGGGTTAGGCTTGTCCGCTCGATCGCCAAGGAAACCTCACCTCATGCGGATTTGTATTGTCGGCGCCGGCGCCATCGGCTCCTTCCTGGCTGCGAAATTGGGCGCTTCCGGCGCCGATGTCAGCATGATCGCGCGGGGTGCGGCGCTCGCGGCGATCCGGGCGAACGGGCTGCGCATGGAAGAAGCATCGGGCGAAACCGTCGTCCAGATGCCGGCGAGCGAAGCGCCCGGGGATTTCGGCCCGCAGGATATTGTCGTCGTCGCGACCAAGGCCCATGGCCTCGCGTCCGTCGCAGCGTCGGCGGGGCCGTTGCTTGGGGCGGAGACGCAGGTCGTCTTCGCCCAGAACGGCGTGCCCTGGTGGTATGCCCACGGCTTCACGGCGCCCGGCCTTGCGCCCGGCCCCCTGACGCGGATCGACCCGGACGGCGCCATCTGGAACGGCTTCGGGCCGGAGCGGGCGGTCGGCTGTACGATCTTCTCGCCGAATTCCGTGCCGGCGCCCGGCGTCGTCCGCAACGCTTCCGTCCGGCCGTCGACCTACACGCTGGGGCAGCCCGACGGCAAGACGTCGCCTGGCCTGAAAGCCTTCGCGGCGGCGCTGGAAGCGGCGGGCGTCAACGCGCCGATCGCCGCCGATATCCGCCGGGAAGTCTGGGCGAAGCTGCTGTTCAATGTCGCGACCGCCTCGACCGCGGTGCTGACCGGCGCCACGATCAGGACCAATATGTCCAATCCCGGCGTGCGCGCCGTCGCCCAGGCGCTGATGCTGGAAGCGATCGCGGTCGCCGCGTCCCATGGCTTCGACGTCGCTGCGGATGTGGCGGCGATGACCGATCCCCAGACCCGTCCGAACCACAAGCCTTCGATGCTGCAGGACTTCGAGGCCGGGCGGCGGATGGAAGTCGATCCGATCCTCTCCTGCGTTTCGGATTTTGCCAAAGCCGCCGGGGTTTCGACCCCGACCCTGGATGTCATTCTGCCGCTGGTCCGGGCGAAAGCCCGGACGGCGGGCCTTTATGGAGATGCTGCATGATCGATAAACGAGTCCCATCGCTTGAGGCGGCGCTTGCCGGCCTCACGAGCGGGATGACGCTGATGATGTCCGGCTTCGGCGGGGCGGGGGCGCCGGTCAACCTGATGCGCGCGCTCGCCCGCCATGACGCCCGCGACCTGACGGTGATCATCAATTCGCTGCGGTTCCTCGAAGGCCAGGCGCCGTCGCTGTTCGACGACCGCCGGGTGATTGCGGCTGTGTGTAGCGCGTTCCGAGGCAGGGGCGCGACGCCAAGCGCCTATGAGCGGCAATGGCAGGAAGGCGCGCTCAAGATCGAGCTTTCGCCCCAGGGCACCTTCGCGGAGCGTATCCGCGCGGGCGGCGCCGGCATCCCGGCGTTCTTCACGCCGACGGCGGCGGGGCTGGAATTGGGCGAGGGCAAGGAAGTCCGGAGCTTCGACGGTCGCCCGGCCGTGCTGGAAACAGCGCTGAAGGCGGATTTCGCGTTCCTGCGCGCCGCCGAAGCCGACCGCATGGGCAATATTCGGTTTCATGGGACCCAGGGGAATTTCGGCCCGGCCATGGCGATGGCGTCCAAAGTGGCGGTCGTCGAGGTCGGCGTCGTTTCCGAAACCCTCTTGCCGCCGGACCGGATCCATTGCCCCGGCGTCTACGTCAATCGCGTGATCCACGCCCCAGAGACAGGAGAGATCCTTGGTTAAGCCGCTCAGCCGCGACGGCATCGCCTGGCGCGCCGCCCAGGATTTGGAAGATGGCATGGTCGTCAATCTCGGCATCGGCATGCCGGTGCTGGCGTCGGGCTATGCGCCGCCCGGCCGGGAAGTGGTCTATCAGTCGGAAAACGGGATTATCGGCGTCGGGCCGGAAGCTTCGGAGAACGAGGCCGACCCCGACCTGGTCGACGCCGGCAGCCGCCGCGTCACCCTGGCGCCCGGCGGCGTGATCGTCGATTCGGCGGCCGCGTTCGCGATGATCCGCGGCGGCCATATCGACGTGACCTTGCTCGGCGGCTTCGAGGTTGCGGCGAACGGCGACCTGGCGAACTGGGACATGCAGGTTCCCCTCAAGGGCCAGCTTGTCGGCGGCGCCATGGACCTGGCGTTCGGCGCGGGCGAGGTCCGGGTGATCATGCAGCACTGCACGAAGGACGGCGCGCCGCGCCTGTTGAACGCCTGCCGCCTGCCGCTGACGGCGCCGGCCTGCGTCACCCGCGTCTATACCGACCTCGCCGTCGTCGACGTGACGCCAAAGGGCTTCGTCGTCCGGGAGCTGCTGGCGGGCCTGACCGAGGCCGATCTCCGGGCGAAGACCGAAGCCCCCCTGATCTTCGCCGCCGATTGCGGCGTTCTGGCGGCGCCTGTGTAGCTGATTTAGCCTTTCGCCTCGACCCTGACCTCGATCGCGGCGCTTGCGATCACGGCCACGTCGTCGCCGTCGTCATCGGGCACGTCGAGGCCGCCAAGGACCGCGCGCACCGTCACCTTGCCGACCGGCAACCGGGCCGCGACCTTCGCCGTGTCCACGGCGTCCGGGTTCTGCACGCCGATGGTGACGTCCACCTGAAGCGTCGACTTGTCGATGCCGAGATTGCGGATGAAGGTCAGGGAGCTGTGATGCAGGGCGTCGTCGACAGCCCGGATCGCAGCCTTGGTGTAGTCGCGCCCGTGCAGGTCGTTGCCGGCGCCCATTTCCAGAATGACGCGTTGCTTGGCCATCAGGCGATATCCATGTAGACGGCCGCGGCCGCGTGGGCGATCAGGGTGACGTCGCTCGATCCGTCCTTCGGGATCGAGAGGCCGCCGACGACGGTTTTGACCGTGCCCGTGCCGTGGGGCAGCACGGCCAGCACCTGAGCCTTGTCGACGGTTTCCGGGTTCGGCACGCCGATGGTGACATCGACGCGCATGTCGTCGGCATTCTGGCCGACGAGGGCGCCGATCGTCAGGGTGTTATGCCAAAGCGCGTCCTTCAGCGCGCGGACCGCGGCCTTCGTGCTGTCGCCGCCGCGAATATCCGTGCCCATGCCGATTTCCAGCACCATGCGTTTCCAGGCCATGTTTGGACTTTGTCCTTCAGAGTTTCGGTCGAATGTCGTCGGATATCCGCATGAGGGCGGCCTTGTGGACCGCCGGATCGGCGCTCGAGGTGGTGATGACGATCTCGTCGACGCCAGCGGCCTCATAGGCGCGCATGGTCGCGGCGACATCCCCGTCGGCGCCGGAAAGGCTCCGCCGTTGTTCAGGCGGCTTTGTCGGCGCGTCGCCCGCCGGCATAAGGCCGATGCTGATCGACGTCCGCAGCGTCCCAGGGTCGCGTCCCGCCGCCTGCATCGCCGCCTGGATCGCGGGCAGCGTATCCCTGACCTCGTCCGGCGATTGCCGGAGCGTGTGCCAGCCGTCGCCATAGGCGGCGATCCGCCGGATCGCGGCCGGACTGTGGCCGCCGATCAGGATGGGTGGATGGGGCTTCTGGAAGGGCTTCGGCGAGAACTTCAGTCCGGAATACTGGTAGAATTCGCCCGCGAACTCCGGCCGTTCCTCGGTCCAGAGCGCGCGGAGCGCCCCCAGAACCTCGTTCGCCCGCTTGCCGCGCGACTTGAAATCGACCCCGAGATTATTGAACTCGTCCTCGGTGGTCGCGACGCCGACGCCAAGGTCGACCCTGCCCCGGGAGACATGGTCGAGGGTCGCCACGACCTTGCCGAGACGCGGCGGATCGTGCCAGGGCAGCACCAGAACCGAGGTGCCGAGCCGGATGCGCTGGGTTCGTGCCGCGACCGCTGTCAGGATCGTCAGGGGCTCGTAATAAGGCCGATTGTCCAGGCGCTCGGCGATATAGGCGGAGTGGAACAGGTGCTCGCTCGCCCAGACGCTGTCGAGGCCGAGCTCCTCCGCCAGAACGCCAAGGTCGATCAGGGCGCGGGCGTCGTCGACGCCCTGATTGCTCGGGATGCTGTAACCGATCTTCATGCGACCGGCATCGCCCAGGCGTTCTCTTCGTGGCTTGGCGAGAACATCCGGTTCGTCTGGGCCGGGTTGCGGTTGGTGTGCACGCGGCCGTAGAGCGGGTGCAGCATGCTGCGGACTTCATGCTCCAGCCGGACGAGCGGCTCGCCGTTGTCGAGATCGATGACGTCCAGGAAGCGGTACTGATGCTGGTCGCTCTCCTCGGTCACGAGGCCGCGCTCCAGCAGGCGATTATAGGGCCGGGAAAAGTTGGCGAGGTAGACAGCGATATGGTGGCCGTCATAGGCGGGCGGTTCGGCCTTCGTCTCGCGGTAGATCAGCGTCTGGCCTTCGCCGACGGAGACATGAGCCGCGCCGCCTTTCGTGTCGGCCGCGGTCTCCATGATCTCCCGATAGAAACGGGCGATCGCCTTGGCCGAGCCCTTCGGCGCATCGACCTCGACATAGGCGATGCCGAGGCGGAGGCGGCCGAACTGCTCCGACGGCTCGAAGACGCGGAAGCGGTTGCCCCAAGGGCAGACCACATCGACATGGCCTTTCGCCGCCTTGTACTGGAAAGCGGTGCCCTCCAGCGGTTTCGCGACCGACTTCAGCCGCTCCAGCAGCGCCTTGCGGCCCGGCATGACGAGGCCGGTATGGCCGTTCAGGACCTGGGCGCCGCCGGTCGGCAGATGGAACTGCGTCTTGCCGGCGTTGATCCACATGTTCGCCGTGCCGGTGACGAGATAGGGATCGCGCGTCAGTCCCATGCCCATCACGTAAAACGTCGTGGCGAGGCCCTGGTCGGGCACGCGGGTATTCACGTGCTCGAGCGATACGATATTGCCGATATCTTCTTGGGTGCGGTCGAACGCTTGCATGGGGCGCCCATCCTTTTGTGCGAGGGACGATTATCTAATCACGACAGGGGATGGATTCCAAAGCCCCAAAACGCGACACTGTCATCCCGTATTCTGCAATGGGCGGACCCACCCCCGTGATTTTCACTCCCTATGGCGCGCCGCGTCGGCCGGAAGACTACCTGGCGCCGACGCCGTTTCTCGACTTCGAACACCCCGTCGTCGCGGCTTTCACCGCTGAGGCGACGGCTGGCTTGCAGGATCCTGTCGACCAGGCAGTGGCGTTGTTCTATGCCGCGCGGGATCGGATCCGATACGACGCCTTCCGCATCGATTTCAATCCGAAGGCCTTTCGGGCGAGCACAGTCATCGAGGAGGGGGCCGCGTTCTGTATTCCAAAGGCCGTGCTGCTGGCCGCGACGGCGCGCGCCGTCGGCATTCCGGCGGCGATCGGCCTCAGCGACGTGATCAATCACTTCACGACGCCCAAGCTTCAGGAGAAGATGGGCGACTGCGACGTCTTCATCCATCACGGCTACGCGACGCTGTATCTGGAGGGGCGCTGGGTCAAGGCGGCGCCGGCCTTCAACAAGGAAATGTGCGACCGGTTCGGCGTCGGCGCGACCGAGTTCGACGGCCGCTCCCATGCGATCCTCCAGGAGTATGACGCCGACCGGAACCTGCGCATGGAATACCTGAAAGACCATGGCTACTGGTCGGACCTGCCGCTGGACCGCATCCGGGATGAGTTCGCGGCCTACTACCCGCCGGGCTTCGCCAAGGGGCTTGCCCAATGACCGGGCGCTTGCAGGACAAGGTTGTGGTCGTGACCGGCGCTGCTTCCCGTTCGGAGGGCGTCGGCACCGGCAAGGCGATGGCGATCCTGGCGGCGCGGGAAGGCGCGAAGCTGGTTCTGGTCAATCGTTCGGCGGAGCGCGGCCAGACGCTCAAGGCGGAGATCGAGGCGGAAGGCGGCGTCGCGATGTCATTTGCGGCCGATGTCACCCAGGCGAGCGACATGCAGGCCATGGCGGAAGCGGCAGAAGCGCGCTTCGGGCGGATTGACGTGCTTTGCAACAATGTCGGCGGCAGCGCCGGGCGCTCGGGCTCGGTCTCCGCGCTCGCGGAAGCCGACTGGCATGCGACGCTCGCCCTCAACCTGACGTCGGCGATGCTGGCGTCCAAGGCCTGTCTGCCGGCGATGCAGCGGGCGGGCGGCGGCTCGATCCTGAACATTTCGTCGGTCGTCGGCGTGCTGGGCTTGATGAGCCATACGGGCGCGGCCGCCTATGCCGCCGCCAAGGCCGGCCTGCTCGGGCTGACGCTCTCCCTCGCGGCCGATTATGCCAAGGATGGCATTCGCGCCAACTGCATCGTCGTCGGCACGGTCTACACGCCCATGGTTGAAAGCCAGGGCACGGAAGCACGGGCGCGCCGCGCCGCGATGGTCCCGCTCCGCCGCGAAGGCCTCGGCTGGGATGTCGGTTGGGGCATGGTCTATCTCGCGAGCGACGAAGCACGCTGGATCACCGGCGCGATGCTGCCGATCGACGGCGGCCTACTGAACGTCCGCGACTGGCCGCGCTAGATCAAACCAATCTTAGGCGGAATCGCCTACGATTGGATAATTTGATCGATTTCAATAAGGTAGAACATGGCGCGTCCACCTGGACGCGCCATGTTCTAGTGGCAAGCTGCCGCGCGCCGCCTACGATCGGAGCGATTGGCGATGGTTGGTTTCGCCGACGATCCGGAGCGCGCCGTTCAACTGGAGGGCGGCCGCGACGATCAGGCCGCGGTCGAACAGGGTGTCGGCGTAAACTGCGCCCGCGTCGAGCGCGGCGTCGGTTTCGGCGGCGTCGAGCGCGCCGACTTCGACCGTCACCAGGAGATCGCCGAGGTCGCTGTCCGGGCTCAACGCGACCGCTGGCGCGCGGCCGATGGCCGGGTGTCCCGGCAGGTCCACGCGGTTGGCGATCATCGTCGCCGCGACGTCGGCTTCGGCGGCGGTCGCCGCCAGCACGGTCACGGCGTCGGCGATGCCGAGGGAATGGCTGCGGCCGCGCCAGCCGGAGGTCGCGACGCCGCGCACGATCGATTCGGCCGATACCTGAAAGGCGCCGCTCTGTTCGGCGACGACGGCGGCGACGAAGCGTTCGCCGGGCGTCAGGTAGAGGGCGACGTCGCCGCCATTGTTCACATAAGCCTTTTCAATGCCCTCGCCCGCGACGAGGGCGGTCAGCATGGCGTCGGCGACGGCGCCGGCGACGGCGGCCATTGGAGTCACGAATTCCGGCGCGTAGAGACCGGCGACGTGGGCCATGTTGCGGCCGACAGGGTCCGCGATCGTCGGGCAATGGCGGATATCCCGGCGGAGCGCCGGCAATTCACGGGTCAAATCGCCTAAAATTGTACCGAACCGCCGAAACACCCGGTTGTAGGCCGGTTTCTTCCCGGGGCCGAAGGCTTCGGCGATCAGGTCGATCGGGCCGTGATGCAAGTGCAGCCTGCCGTCGGGCAACAGGTGAGCTTGTGGGGTCTGCATGGAGGGTTACCTGGCAATGGCGCGCGTCGCCGCTCCATATTCGCCGCCATTCGCCAACACATCGCTAATTTCACGTACGAAACTATCGTGACCGCCCAATTTTTGGTACTCATACCTTGTCGTTGTGAACTCCAACGGCGCCACGATCGCCGGGGTCGGGACATAGCCGAAGGCGTTGTCCGGCATTGCCGTCACGTCCGTCATCACCGTGATGCCGCCGCCGGGCCAGACATAGGCCGGCGCGCCGCCGAGAGTGACGGTCGTGCGCTTCGCCTGGACGGAGCGGGTCAACTGCACGGGGTTCCGCGTGACGCCCGAGCGCAACGATCCGCCCGCTCCGCCCATGAACAGGACCGTGCAGAGCGCCGGCTCGCAGTTCTCGCCGATCAACTCGACCGAGGGCAGCAGCGCGGCGGGCACAGGCTGGCGGCGCGGCTGCAGGTCCTCGTCCAGCACGTAATAGCCGTGATGCTCGCCGGTGGTTGAGACCATCAGCAGCGTCAGGCCGGGTCGGGCGCCCTTTTTGGCGTTCCAGCCGCCAAGGATGGTAAGCGGGTCCTCGATATCGGTTCCGCCCCAGCCGAGGCCGGGCGCCGCCACCTCGAAATAGCGGCCCGGCGTCGAGCGGCGGCCGAGAATGCGGATGCCGGTGTCCGCCCAGTCCAGCACCTTGCCGGCCTGATGCTCCGACACGACGCCGGTGATGTGATCGTCGACCACCACGACCTCGTCGACCAGACCCTGCCACTGGGAGGCGAACATGCCGATCGTCGCCGAACCGCAGCCGACCCGCATGCGCGCTTCCGGCTTGCCGTCGACGATCGGCGGCTTGCCGGCCTGGACCACAAGCGTCGAGCCGTCATCGATGGTCAGTTCGACAGCTTGCTTGTTGCAAAGCCGCATGAGCGCGTCGCAGGTCTCCCGGCCTTCCTTCTTGCCGCCGCCGGTCAGATGGTCGACGCCGCCGAGCGACAGCATCTGCGAGCCGTATTCGCCCGTCATGACGATGCCGATGGCCTCGCCATTGCTGCGCACCGTCTTGGCTTCGTCGCCGACATGGCGGTCGGTGTCGATTTTCACCTTGGCGCCGCAATAGGAGAATATCGCCTCGCTGACGACCGTGATGAAATCGACGCCGTCGATCTCGCGACTGACGATGAAGGGGGCCGGCTTGTAATCCGGATAGGTGGTGCCGGCGCCGATGGCGGTGACGAACAGTTCGTCCGGCGCGAAGGGCGCGTCCTGCCAGTCGGCCGCCAGGAAGGGTTTGATCTCGCCACCGGCCTCGATGCGCCGGTCGAGCACCGTCAGGGGGTCGGTCCGGACGATGCGGCCATCGATATTGGCATAGCGGTCGCAGGCGCCGGCGCGGCCGGGGGCGACGTAGCACATGACGGGACAGGCGTCGCAGCGGATCTTGTCGGTTGCGGCTTTCGGGCTGGTCATGGGGTGTCCTGCCTCGCTTTGACGATGGCCGCCCGGACGCGGTGGGGCAGGGCGGGCGCTATGGTCATTTCCGCCCCGGTCGCGTGGCGGATGGCGTTGAAGATCGCGGGCGCGGTCGGGATCAGCACATGCTCGCCAAGGCCCTTCGCGCCGAGGGGGCCTTCGGGATCGGGTTTTTCGATCAGGATCGTCTCGATCTCCGGCATGTCGCCGATCGTCGGGATCAGATAGTCGTGCAGGTTCTCCGTGCGGCCCGCCAGATATTCTTCCATCAGCGCCAGCCCCAGGCCTTGCGCGACGCCGCCCTGGATTTGCCCTTCGGCCAGCAGGGGGTTGATCGCGCGGCCGACGTCATGGGCCGCAGTCACCCGCCGCACTTTGACCGTGCCCAACTCCTGGTCGACCTCGACCTCGGCGATCTGGGCGCCGTAGCCATAGACCGCATAGGGCTTGCCCTGGCCGTCTGCATCGAGCGGCAGCGTCGGCGGATCGTAGGTTTCCTCCGCCGAGAGGGCATAGCCGTGCCGGTCGGCCGGCAGCAGGCCTAGGTCGATGGCCTGCACCCTCGCCCCGTCCGCGAGGACGACGCAGCCGTCAATCAGGCTGAGCGTCGCGCTTTCCCCCATATTGCTTTGCCGGAGGATCGCCTGCCGCAACGCCCGGCCCGCAAGCAACGCCGCCTTCCCGGAGACGAAGGTCTGGCGCGACGCCGAGGTCTTGCCGGCATCCGGCGTCAGCGCTGTATCCGGGCCGACAATCCGGACGTCGGCGAGCGGCAGGCCGATGGCGTCGGCCAGGATTTGCGCGATCACGGTGTTGCTGCCCTGGCCGATGTCGGTGGCGCCCTGGTGCAGGATCAACTGGCCGGCTTGCGTCAGTCCGACCCGGATCGTCGATGGATTGGCGAGGCTCGTGTTGCCGCAGCCGTACCAGCAGGAGGCGACGCCGACGCCGCGCCGGATCGGGCCGCCGAGCGAATTGAAAGCCTCGGCGACGGCGAGCGCCGCCCGCCAGCGCGGGGTCAGCGCTTCCAGGCAGTCGAGGATGCCGACGGCTTCCAGCGCCTGGCCGCAGACGGTCGTCTCGCCGTCGCGGAGCGCGTTCAGTTTCCGGAACTCCAGGCGGTCCTGGCCAAGCGCGTTCGCCATCCGGTCGTAGAGCATTTCCTGCAGGATCGCCGCCTGGGGGACGCCGAAGCCCCGGAATGCCCCGGAAATCGGGCCATTGGTGTGGACGGCGCGGGCCTCGGCCAGATAGTGCGGCGTCTTGTGGGGGCCGGAGGCGTGCACGGGCACGCGGTTCGCGACCGTCGGCCCCCAACTTGCGTAGGGCCCGGTATCGAAGTCGCCGGCGAAGGTCATGGCCAGGATGCGGCCGGCGCCGTCCGCGCCGATGGTCGCGGTCATGGCGGCGGGGTGGCGCTTCGTCGTCGAAGCCATGGATTCCCGGCGGGTGTAGACCATCCGGCAAGGCTGACCGGTCTTGAGCGCGACGAGGCCGATCAAGGGCTGGAGTGAGATATCGAGCTTCGATCCGAATCCGCCGCCGGTCGCGGTCGGGATGATCCGGACGCGGGCTTCGGGGAGCGCCAGGATTGCGGCGACGCCCTCCCGGTCCATCGCCGGGGCCTGGGTGCAGGCGGCGATGGTCAGCACGTCGCCGTTCATCCATGCAGCGCCGGCTTCAGGCTCGATATAGGCATGTTCGACGGAACTGGTCCGAAAGCTCGCGGTCATCGTGATGGCGGCGAGCGCCATGCCGGCCTCGGGGTCGCCCGTCCTGACCCGGCCCTGGACCAGGATATTGCCTGGCCGTCCTTCATGCAGCAGCGCCGCGCCGTCGGCGAGGGCGGCCTCCGGCGACAGAAGCGGCTCCGTCGGCGTCCAGGCGACCGGGAAATCGTCGAGGTCGAGCGCCAGCATCGCGCCATGGCGGCCGGCGACGATGGCGACGGCCTCGCCCCGGAAACGCGCGGCGCCCTCGGCCAGCGCCGGTTGGTCGGCGAGCTGCGGGATCACGCCGAAGCAATTGCGGCCGGGAATGTCGGCGGCGGTGAACACGGCGACGACGCCCGGATGGCTCGCCCGCCAGACATCCAGATCGCCGAATGCGAAGCCGGCCGCATGATGCGGCGACCGGACCGCCCGCACCGTCAGCGCGCCCTCGGGCCAGGCGTCCGCGCCGAAGCATTCCGTGCCGTCGACCTTGGCCCGGCCGTCGATGCGTTCGACGGGCTGACCGACCGCAGAGCCGCGCCCGGGCGGCGGCGGGGCGGGGGCGGGATTTGCGGCGTCGACGACCGCATCGACAATCTTCTGGTAGCCGGTGCAGCGGCAGAGCACGCCGGCGAGCGCTGTTTCGACTTCGGCGCGGGTCGGCGTCGGCGCCGCGGCGAGGAGGGCCGCCGCCGCCGCCAGCATGCCCGGCGTGCAGATGCCGCATTGGGCTGCGCCGTGGCGGAGGAAGGCTTCCTGCAAGCGCGACAAGGCCGGCTCGCCCAGGCCGCGCGCGGTCACGATGCGCGCGCCCTCGGCCTGGATGACAGGCGTCAGGCAGGCGCAAACCGGGGCGTCGTTCAAGAGAATGGTGCAGGCCCCGCAATCGCCGGCGTCGCAGCCGACCTTGACGTCGCGCTGGCCGGCGTCTTCGCGGAGCACGTCGCTCAACCGTCGGCCGCTTTCGGCGTGCAGCGTCGTCGGGGCGCCGTTCAGGATCAGCGTGACGGTCGGCGTCAGCGTCATGTCGCCCCCAGGTGTTCGGCGATGGCGGCCGCCCGAATGGCGCGCCGTGCGAGCACGCGCGCGGCCGCCATGCGATAGGCTGCGTCGCCGCGAATATCCGTGATCGGCGCCAGCGCCCGGTCGAAGTCGGCGTCCTCGGGGATCAGGGATAGACCGCCGTCCAGGGAGGCGCCGCGCAGCGCCTGCTCCGCCGCCGGGATGCGCTGGGCGACGGCGCTGCAGGCGCCGACGGCGATGGCCGCTTCGACGACGCGGCCATCGCGGGATGCGATCCGCGCGGCGGTCATCACGATTGAAATCACGAGATGCTTGCGGGCGCCCAGCTTCAGGAACCGCGACCGACCGGCGAGCGCCGCGTTGGGCAGCAACACGGCCGTCATGATCTCGCCCGGCGCGAGCGCGGTCTGGCGCGGCCCGGTCAGGAAAGCGCCGAGCGGCAAGGTCCGGGCGCCCGTCGCCGAACGCAGTTCGACGGCGGCGTCGAGGATCAGCAAGGGCGGCGCGCCGTCGGCGGCCGGCGAGGCATTGCACAGGTTCCCGCCGATCGTGCCGGCATTCTGGATCTGGACGGAGCCGACCTCCGCCGCCGCTTCCTGCAAGGCCTGGCAAGCATGGGGCAACGGCGCTTTCAGAATGGCTGTCCAGCGGGTGGCGGCGCCGATGCGCAGGCCCTCGTCGGTGCGCTGGATCCCGTCGATCTCGGGGATCGCCGTGATGTCGAGCACCGGCCGTTCCCCGTCGTCGTCGAGTCGCTGCCGTTCGGTGGCGGGGAACAGATCGGTGCATCCAGCGGCGATCCGGGCGCCGTCAGATGCAATGTCGAGCGCGTCTCTAAGGCTTGTCGGCCGCCAGTAGGACAAGGACCTCGCCCCGCAGGAAAATCGTTTGCATACGAATGAAAAGATGTCGGAGCGGCGGGGCAGTGTCAATCGGCAAACGGACTTGATAGGCTTGGCGACCGCCGCGAGGATCGAGCCATGCCGCACGCCGACAAGCCCTATCAACTGCACGATCAGGTCGGCTTCCGCATGCGGCAGGCGAACCAGCGGCATCTGACGATTTTCGCCCGCTACATCCCGCATCTGACGCCGATGCAATTCGCTGCGCTTTCGAAGCTGGATGAACTCGGCGCTGTCTCCCAGAACGACCTCGGGCGGCAGACGGCGATGGACGCGGCGACCATGAAGGGCGTGATTGACCGCCTCGCCCGCAAGGGCTTCGTCGCGACGGAGGCCGACCCGTCCGACCAGCGCCGCCTTCTGGTCCGGCTGACCGAGGCGGGGAAGGATATCTATGCCGCAGCCGTCCCGCCGGCGCGGGCGATCACCGAGGAAACGCTCGGCCCCCTGACGGCGCGGGAGCAGGCGCGGTTCCTGCAGCTTCTGGCGAAACTGGCGCTTTGACAAAGAGCGGCTGAAATTGTTCGTATACAAACGAGCTTACGCAAATTGAGGGCGGGCGATATGGCGGCGACGGGCGGCGGCGAAATCATCGGCATCGATGTCGGCGGCACGTTCACCGATCTTGTCCTTATCGACCCGAAAACCGGCGGCGTCCGCCTCGCCAAGACGCCGACGACACCGGAAAACCAGGCCTTCGGGGTCATGCGCGTGCTGGCTGAAGCTGGCGTCGATCTCGCCGGCGCGGACCTGATCGTCCATGGCACGACGACGACGACCAATGCCGTGCTTGAGCGGAAGCTCAGCCGGACCGGCATGATCACCACCAGGGGCTTCCGGGATATTCTGGAGCTTGGCCGCCGCACCCGCCCGCAACCCTATGGCATGAAGGGCCAGTTCCGACCGCTGATCCCGCGCGACCTCCGCCTGGAAGCGGATGAGCGCATGGACGCCGAGGGCGAAGTCGTGACGCCGCTCGACGAAGCCAGCGTCCGGGCGGCCGCCAATCGCCTGCTGGCGGCCGGGTGCGAGGCGATCGTCATTCATTTCCTGCACAGCTACGCGAACCCGGCCCATGAGCGCCGCGCCGGCGCGATCGTGCGCGATATTTGGCCAACCGACTTCGTGACCATGGGCCATGCCCTGCTCGCCGAAAGCCGGGAATACGAACGCGGCGTCACAGCCGCCGTCAACGCATCTGTGCAACCGCTGCTGGAGCGCTATATCCGCCGCTTGACCGATGAACTCGCCGCCAACGGCTATCGGGGCGAAGTGCTGGTGATGAACGGCAATGGCGGCATGGCGTCCGCCCGCCGGGTCAGCCGCGAGGCGGCGAAGACCGTGATGTCGGGTCCGGCGTCCGGCGTGATCGCCGCGGCGGCGACGGGACGGCGCGCCGGGCAGCCGAACCTCATCACCTATGACATGGGCGGCACTTCGACCGACGTCGCCCTGATCCGGAACGCCGAGCCAGCCGTTTCCTCCGAGATCGAGGTCGAATATGCCCTGCCGATCCATGTGCCGATGGTGGACGTGCGCACCGTCGGCGCGGGCGGCGGTTCGATCGCGTCCGTCAATGCGGCGGGGCTGCTGGAAGTCGGGCCGGAAAGCGCCGGCGCCGATCCGGGGCCGATCTGCTATGGGCGCGGCGGCGCGCGGCCGACGATCGCCGACGCCAACCTGCTGCTTGGGCGGCTCGATCCGGCAAAGCTGAAGGCGGTCGAAGGCGGCGTCGCCTTGGAAACCGTCCGCGCGATCTTCGCCGAAACCCTGGGCGCGCCGCTTGGGCTGGATGCCGTCGCCGCCGCCGCCGCCGTCATCCGGATCGGCAACGCGAAGATGGCGGGCGCCATCCGCATGGTGTCGATCTCGCTTGGGGCGGACCCGCGCGACTTTGCGCTGTTCGCCTTCGGCGGAGCGGGTCCGATGCATGCTTCGGCGCTGGCGCGGGAACTGGGCGTGCCGACGGTCCTCGTGCCCGCCCGGCCCGGCTTGGCGAACGCCCTCGGTTGCGCGCTGGCGGACCTTCGCCATGATTTCGTCAACACCTTGAACCAACCGCTCGACCGGCTGGACGATGCGACAGTCGCCGCTGTCTTCGCCCAGCAGATCGCGGAGGGCGAGGCGCTCCTGGATCAGGAGCGCGTGACCCTCGCGCGCCGCCGCCACATCTACAGCGTCGATATGCAGTTCGTCGGCCAGTCGCACATTCTGCGGGTGCCGCTGGACGATCCCAACCCGACGCGGGCCGATCTCGAGCGCCGGTTCAAGGCGGTCTACAAGACCCGCTTCCGGATCGAGCTCGATGAGATCCGGGCCAAACTGGTCAACGTCAACGCCAGCATCATCGGCGAACGGCCGCCGCTCGACCTGTCGCGCCTGATCGACGCCGAGCATCGCGCGGCCGACCTCGCGGGCGCTGAAACCGGGCGGCGGCCGGTCTACTTCGACGGCGCCTGGATCGAAACGCCAGTCTATTGGCGCGATCGCCTGCCTGCCGAATTTCAGATCGACGGCCCGGCGATCGTCGAGCAGATGGACGCGACCATCCTGATCGAGCCCGGCGACCGGGCCGAAAGCGACGGCCAGGGCAATATCCTTGTGACCGTGGGAGCGGCGTCATGACCCTCGATCCGATCACGCTGACGGTCATCCAGGCCGGCCTGCAGCAGGTTTGCGATGAGATGGACCTCGCTTTTTCCCGCGCGGCCTTCTCCCCCGTCATCGCGGAGGCGGACGACCGTTCCGACGGCATCTACAGCGCCGAGGACGGGTCTCTGATCGCGCAAGGGGCGGGCGGCCTGCCGGTCTTTGTCGGGACGATGCAGTACTCGACCCGCATCCTGCTGGAGCGCATCCGGGACGGCCTGACAGCGGCCCCGGAACCCGGCGACATGTATGCCGTGAACGATCCCTATCTCGGCGGCACCCATTTGATGGACGTGCGCTTCGCGCGGCCGGTTTATCGGGGCGGGGAGATATTCTGCTGGCTCTCCAATACCGGGCACTGGCCGGATATCGGCGGCGCGGTGCCGGGCGGCTTCTCCGCGTCGGCGACCTCGGTCGAGCAGGAGGGCTTGCGCCTGCCGCCGGTCAAGCTCTTCAAGCGCGGCCGGATGGATCAGGAAATCTATCAGATCATCGCGTCGAACATCCGGGTGGCGGATCAGCGGATCGGCGACATCAAGGCCCAGGCGGCGGCCCTGGACCTTGGCGAAACGCGGCTCGCGGCCTTGCTTGACCGCTATGGCGACCAGACAGTGAAGGAGGCTATCCAGGAGCTTCGCAGCCGCGCTGCGCAGCAGATGCGGACGCTCATTCAGGAAATTCCGGACGGCGACTACAACTCCGTCGCCTGGGTCGACAGCGACGGCGTCGTCAATGAGCCGCTGGCGATCCGCCTGAAGGTGACGAAGGCGGGCGAGCGCTTGCGGTTCGATTTCGCCGGTTCAAGCCCGCCCTGCCAGGGGCCGATGAATTCGGTGCTCGCGACGACGATCAGTTCGGTCTATCTGGCGGTCCGCCACATGTTCCCCGAAGCGCCGATCAGCGCTGGCGCGTTCGAGCCGCTGGAGGTGATCCGTCCCGTCGGCACGTTCCTGGACGCGCATTATCCGCGCCCGGTTTCCGGCTGCGCGGCGGAGGTGTCGCAACGCATCGCCGAGGCGGTGTTCGCTGCGCTCGTCGAAGCCTTGCCGCACCGGGCGACCGCGGCGCCGGCCGGCACCAGCGGCAATTTCGCGCTCGGCGGCTACGATCCGAAGACCGACCGCAGCTATGTCATGTATCAGCTTACCGGCGGCGGCTATGGCGGCTATGCCGATGGCGACGGCCTCAGCAATGGCTGTTCGACGATCGGGATATCCAAGGCGCAGCCTGTCGAGATCCTGGAGCAGAACTACCCGATCCTGTTCAGTCATTATGCGTTGCACGAAGGCTCCGGCGGCGCCGGCTGGCGCCGCGGCGGCCTCGGCCTGGACTATGCGGTGACGCTCCGGCGGGGCGACGCGCGCGCCAGCTTCGTCATGGATCACGGCCGCTTCGGCCCGCAGGGCGCGCTTGGCGGCCTGGATGGCGGGACGAACACGATCACAGTCTGGCGCGACGGCAAGCCCTATGTGCCGGCGCATCTCTCGAAGGAGCAGGACATCCCCTTGAAGGTCGGCGACCGGGTCCATGTCCAGACCCCCGGCGGCGGCGGCTACGGCGACCCCGCCAGACGCGATCCCGCCGCCGTCGCGGAAGACGTGCGCCTCGGCCGCTACACGGCGGCGGACGCGAAACGGCTGTTCGGCGGCTAATCCTCGAAGATCGCGACGGCGCGGCACCAGCCGGCGGATGCGGCTTTGATCTTGACGGGCAGGCATGAGATTTCGAAGCCGGTCGCGGGCAGAGCTTCCAGATTGTGCAGCTTCTCGATGTGGCAATAGCCGATCTCGCGGCCGGCGCGGTGGCCTTCCCAGACGATGCCTGGGTCCGGGTCCGCGGCATAGCGTTTGGCGGTCAGAGAGAAGGGCGCGTCCCAGCTCCAGCCGTCCGTGCCCGTGACGCGGACGCCTTGCTCCAACAGCCAGAGCGTCGCGTCCCGGCCGACGCCGCAGCCGCGGTCGACATAGTCGTCCGCGCCGTAGCGGACGCCGGCGGCGGTGTTCACGACGACGATATCGAGCGGCCGCAGGCTGTGGCCGATGCGCTGCAACTCCGCCTGGATGTCGGCAGGGGTCACGACATAGCCGTCCGCGAGCGCCCGGAAGTCCAACTTGACGCCGGGCCGGAAGCACCAGTCGAGCGGGACTTCGTCGATGGTCCAGGCGCGCTCGCCGCCGGGCTTCAGGCGGTGGTTCATGGTCGAGTGGAAATGCCAAGGCGCATCGATATGGGTGCCGTTATGGGTCGAGATGCGGACCTTCTCCAAAGCCCAGCCCTCTCCGTCGGGCAGATCCTCGACGGTCATGCCGGGAAAGAAGCTGACGACGCGCTCCCGCGTCATGGCGTGATCCAGATAGTCGATCTCCGGCTCCAGCCCCGGCGGATCGCTTTTGATGCCAGCTTCAAGGGGCGCGGATATATCGACGATGCGGCGGGTCATGATGTCGTCCTCGCGGGTTTCTCGCTTGTGCCCCTCAAGCCTAACGTCGGCCGCGGAGCGGGCCAAGCCGCCGCTTCGCCGCCGCGGCCGCCCGGTGCCAGAGCGGCCGGCCGGCCAGCGGGTCGGTCCAGCCGCTTTCCAGGCGGTCGAGCAGGCCTTCCGCCTCGATCCGTTGTCCGGTCATGGGATCGAGATAGCGCGGATAGCGCAGCAGCGTCGCCGCCACGAGCGTGTCGAGGTCCAGACTGCGGCCCCGACGGTCGGGCTGCGCGGTGAGGTCGGTCGTCAGGCCCCAGCCGGCATAAAACGGCCGACCATGCACGAACACGGCGACGCCCCGGAGCAGCGCCTCGAAGCCGGTCAGCGAGGAAATGGTGTGGAGCGCTTCGGCCCAGTCAAGCGCGGAGGCGATGGGCGTGTCGGTCCAGATGGCGTCGGCGAACTGCATTGCGGCGGCGGCGGGAACGGCCCCCGGCCGCCCGGCGTGCAGAACGTCCGGGTGCGGCTTGTAGGCGATCCAAGCGGCAGGGTGCTGGGCGCGGGCATGCTCCAGCAGCGTCAGGTTATCGTTGACCGTGTCGCCGCCGCCGAGCCGGATCGACGCATCGCTTTCGACCTGGCCGACCACGAGGACCCGCGTCCGACCCTGTGGGCTGCTGGGCGCCGCGCCGCGCCCGACGGCATATTTGCTGACGGCGAGCGCCGTGAGGCGCGCGCTGAGGGCCGCCGCCCGCGCCAGGGTCGGCGCATCGAACGCTTCGGCCGCCAGCATGTCCTCAAGCTCGTTCGGCTGGGTCGCGTCGTAGTAGATGCCGCGCCGGTCGAAGATCAGGCTATAGGCCGGGGCGAACAAGGCGCCGAGGCCGGGCGAGCGGATGAAGCCGTCTTCGATCCGCATCAGCGCGCCGCCGGCCTTGCAGGCGAGCGCGGCAAGGCCTTCAGGCTCGCGCGAGGCCCAGACCGCGACGGGCTTGCCCGCCGTCGCGGCGCGCATCAGGGCGTCGGTCCGGTCGGTGAACCGGGTCGGTCCGCCCGCCATCAGGGCGACCGAGCGACGGTTCCACCATTTCACTTGATAGACCAGGAGAGCGGGAGCCGCGGCTCGGGGCATCGGTGCGGCTATTCGGCCGCCATCAGCGGCTGGTTCACGGACTGGTCGATCAGCCGCCGAGCGGCTGCATTGGCGCCCGCCGTCATGCCGGGGTCGCAATAGAACGTGCCGCGCAGCATGAACGTGCTGGTGATGACCTTGATGAAATCCCCGACGAGCGCGGCGTCGGGCGTCGGCGGGTTCTGCCAGAACGCATCGAGCGTGCAGGACGCCGTCATCCCGTCGACGTTATAGACCGCCTGGCCGAGAGTCAGCGTCGGCCGGCCCTTCTCGAGGGCCAGCATGCCGACAGTGCTGTTGATGACGACGACGCCGGCGGACGCCCGGATCAGACGGCCGAGATCGCCGCCGTCGATGAATTTCACCCGGTCGGCGACCCTGGCGTCGGACGCGATGCTGGCGACGATGCGCCGCCACGGCCTGAGGCCTGGATCGCCTGGGTGGATCTTGATGATGAGCGTCGCGTCCTCCGGCGCGAAGGCCGCGAAGGACATGACG
The DNA here is from genome assembly GCA_937891825.1 of uncultured Alphaproteobacteria bacterium. Classification (GTDB taxonomy): domain Bacteria; phylum Pseudomonadota; class Alphaproteobacteria; order Bin95; family Bin95; genus VMCJ01. The sequence continues at coordinate 5,868 of CALAHN010000100.1, read as the reverse complement.
ACCTCGCAGATCGGCGTCCGAAGCTCCCGGTAGGGCGAATAGGCGCGGATCGAGAAATCCTTCTCCATCTGCATGGGAAAGATGAAGACTGGGCCGGCGCTTTGTTCCGCCGCCGCGATCGCGCGGGTCGCGGCCCGCGCCCGGCGCTTTTGCAGAAGGATGCGCAAGCCGGAGCCAAGATAGGTCAGCACCGGATGATCCGGCTGATGGGTCTTGTAGCCCGGGAACAGGAACCAGAGCAGCCAAGCGCTCAGATGATAGGCCATATCCATGCGCGCCTGGGGCCAGAACCGGTCGGTGAACTGCGGCGTCAGGTCCGGCTTGCGCGTTCCAGCCGCATGGGCGCGAACCTGGGCGGCGGCGCGGGGAATGCGGGACGCGCCGGTCAAGCCATCCAGCTCGAACGCGATCCAGTCGGGGCGGAGATAGCCGAAGTCGGTCGCGATCACCCGGGTGCCGCGAGCGCGGGCCGCGGCGGCGGCGGCTTTGTGATAGGGCCGCTGTTCGCCCAGCATGACGACATCCGTCACGCCCTCGCGCAGGATCAAGGCGTCGATAAAGTCCGGCCAGGCCTTGAAACTGCCGCGATAGTTGATCGCGTCGGCGCCATGCCAGAACAGCCAGTCGCCGAAATTCAGGTTGACGCGGAGCGTCCGCACGCCGGGAGCGAGCGACGCAATCCGCTCGCCGACGCGCTTGAAGAACGGCGAGATCGGGCCTTGCAGGAACAGGATGGTGCGACGCGGCTCACTCATCGCCGTGGGTCGCTTTCAACTCAGCCAGAGTTTCCGCGACCAGGGTCACGGCTTCCCGGATTTGCGCCTTGCTGTGCGCCGAGGTCACGAAGAAGCGGAGGCGCGCCTCGCCTTCCTCGACGGCCGGGTAGGTGATCGGCTGCACATTCAAGCCGCGCTTGCCGAGCGCCGTCGACAGGCGGGCGGCGCGCACGCTGCCGCCGATCATCACCGGCACGACGCTGTATCCGGCGGAGCGACCGACCTCGAGCCCGGCGGCGTTCGCCTGCTCGATGAAATAGCGGCCGTTCGCCTGGAGCGCCGCCGCGCGCTCCGGCTCCTCCAGCATCAATTCCAGCGCCTTCGTCGAAGCCGCCGCGAGCGCCGGCGGCATGCCGACGCTGAACACGAAGCCGGGCGCGGTCAGCTTCATCAACTCGATCAGTTCGAAGCAGCCGGCGATGAACCCGCCGCAGCCGCAGAGCGTTTTCGAAAGCGTGCCCATCCAAATATCGACATCGCCGGGGGCAAGGCCGAAATGCTCCTGGCTGCCCCGACCCGCGCGGCCCAGCACGCCGAGCGCATGGGCTTCGTCGACCATCAGCAGGGCCTTGTGCTTCTTCTTCAGGGCGACGAGTTCGTCCAGGGGGGCGATGTCGCCGTCCATGCTGTAGACGCCTTCGACGACGATCAGCACTTTCTCGAACCGCCCGCGTTCCCGGGTCAGCAGGGCGTCGACGGCGCGATAGTCGTTATGGGCGACGCCGCGCCGCTGGGCGCCAGAGAGTTTCGCGCCTTCATAGACGCTGTTGTGGATCAGACGGTCGTGGATGATCAGATCGCGCGGGCCGAGCAGCGTCGCGATCGCCGTCACGTTGGTCGCGTGCCCGCTGACGAAGACGACAGCGTCGTCGACGCCGTAGAGGGTCGCCAGCGCTTGCTCCAGCGCCTGGTGCGGCGGGCGCTCGCCGGAGACCAGCCGGCTGGCGGATGCCGAAACGCCATATTGCCGGATCGCCTTGAACGCAGCTTCGGCGACCGCCGGATGGCCGTTCAGGTCGAGGTAATTGTAGGTCGCGAAGTTCAGCACCTCGGCGCCGTCGATCCGGCTGGTGGCGCTCGCGATGCCTTCGTGCACCCGGAAGAACGGGTTCTCCAGGCCGGCCTGGTCAGCCAGCGCCTTCTGCAGCTTCAAGGTCTGATAGGCGTCGAACTGGTCGATGCGGTAGCTGGATGCTGGAATGTCGTCGGCGGACTGCCCGATCTGGGCGGCGGGCTCGTCCGGCGCTTCGGCGTTCGCTGTCGGCTGGGACAAGCTCCGACGCGCGCGCGCGCGCGCCAGCAAGGCTTCGACGGCGTCGCGGGATGCTGGGTTCGACTGGGTCATGACAGCAATCTACGGCGCTCGTCGGTTTGCCGAAAGGTCGTTATCGCATCGTCAACCGCTTCGGGGTCCAGGCTCGTGGCGTGGCGCCGCAAGGTTTCGTCGACTTCGTTGCGGGTCCGGTCGGTTTTACTGTCGGCGCCGGCCCGCAATTGCGTCGTCACCTTTTCCGCGATCCGGGCGACGCTGCCGCCTTCGGCAATGGCCATCGCCGGAAGCTCGACGCCGATCCGCTCCTCCAGGCTGAGTTTCAGTTCCATGCCCATCAGACTGTCCAGACCGAGATCGCTCACCGGGCGGGTCACATCGACCTGGTCGGGCGCCATGCCGAGCACGGCCGCGACCTGCTCGGCGATCAATTCCGCGACGACATCGCGGGCGTCGGGCTCGCTCAAGCCTTGAATGAGGTTCAGGAAGTCCGCGGCATCGCCGCTGGCCGCCGCGAGCGCGACGCGCTCCAGCCGCGCAACGGCGCGGGCGCGGGCGCCGAACGTCCGCCAGTCGATGTCGAGCACGATCGGCGCGGGATCCTCGGAAGCCCAGAGCGCCGGCAACAGGCCGAGCGCTGTCGCCGCCGGCATCGCCGGGCGCCCAAGCTGTCGTTCAAGCAGGTCCATGATGGCGGCTTGCCGGGCCAGCACGCCGGCATCCTTGATCGGCCCCCAGGAGACCGCCATGGCGGGCAGGCCGTCGACGGCGCGCTGGCGGGCGATCGCCTCCATCGCGGCGTTGCCGGCAACATAATTAGCCTGCCCCGGATTGCCGAGCACGGTCGTCGCCGACGCATAGAGGATGAACAGATCGACCGGCCGTCCTTCGTTCGCCAGGGCGCGGGTCGCGGCGTCGAGCGCGGCTGCGCCATCGGCCTTGACGGCGACGGCGCGGCGGAACGCGTCCAGGGACATTTCGGCGGCGATGCCGTCCGCATAGATCGCCGCGGCGTGGATGACGCCTTTCAGCGGCCAGCGGCGGTCGTCGATGCGCTTGACGAGGCGGTCAACGGCCCCGGCGTCGGTCACGTCGAGCGCGACCGCGCGCGCGTCGGCGCCGAGCGCCTGCAGACTGGCGACCGCAGCCTCGACGCCCGGTCCGTCCGGCCCGCGCCGACTGGCGATGACAATGCGCCCGGCGCCTTGCCGGGCCAGCCAGCGGGCGGTCGCAAGGCCGAAGCCCTGGGCGCCGCCGGTGACGAGATATGTGCCCTTGCGGTTGATCGCCAGCGTGCGCCTGGCTTTCAGGGGCGCATCCGGCGCCGCAATGATGACCTTGCCGATATGGCGCGCCCGTTGCAGCCAGCGCAATGCCTCGGGCAAGCGCTCGGCCGGGAAGGTCTGGAAGGGCAGGGGACGGAAGACCCGGTCAGCGATCAACTGTTCGACCTCGCGGAACAAGCTGGCCGCGAGCATCGGTTTCGCCGCGAGCAACTGATCGGCGTCGACGGCGAAATAGCTGACATTCTCGCGCAGCCGTTTCAAGCCGACTTCGGTGTTTTCGAAGAAATCCCGCTTGCCGAGTTCGATGAACCGGCCGAATGGCCGCATGGCGGCAAGCGTCGCCGTCATGGCTTCGCCCGCGAGCGAATTCAGCGCGACATCGACGCCCTTGCCGCCCGTCCACCGCCGGACGTCATCGACGAACGCCAGGCTGCGGCTGTCGCTGATATGCTCGACGCCCATCAGGGCGAGCAAGGCGCGCTTCTCGGGCGAACCGGCCGTCGCGATGATCGTCGCGCCGACATGGCGCGCATATTGAATGGCGGCGAGCCCGACGCCGCCGGCTGCGCCATGGATCAGGATCGTGTCGTCCGGGCCGAGGCGGGCGAGCGTCGCCAGGCTGTAATAGGCCGTCAGCGCGACGATCGGCAGGGTGGCGGCGGCGGCGAAATCCTGGTCGGCGGGAATATGCGCGGCGGCGCTGGCCTTGGTCCGGATCCTGTCGCCGAAGCAGCCGGGCGCCACGCAGACGACCCGGTCGCCTGGCTTGAAGCGCTCGACCCCGGCGCCGACGGCCTCGACAATGCCCGCCGCTTCCATGCCGACCGTCGCGCCGGCGAACCCGGCTTCCACGGCTTCTTCCGGCAGAATGCCGAGGCCGAACATGATGTCCCTGAAATTCGCCCCGGCGGCCCGCACCTGGACCGAGATTTCGTCGGGCGCCAGGGTGGCGATCGGCATCGGCCGGGAGCGCCAGCGAATGCTGTCGAGCGCGCCGGGCGTGAAATCGAGCGCGCCTGCCAGCGCGCCCGGCAGCGGCGCCGGGGTCAGGCGCGGTGCGGAAAGGCCGCCGCCCGGCCGGATATGCAGGGCCGCTTCGCCATCGGCGTCCCGCGCCGCCAGCGCTCCCGGCAGCCGCTGGACGATCTCCGCCGCCCAGCGCTTCGGGCCGAGCCCCAGCAGCGGCAGCGACATCGCGAGCGGTTTGAGGCTTGGGCCTTCGTTCGCGAGCACGTCGAGCATGGCGAAAGCCGCGGCCGCCTGGGGCGTCGCCGCGGTCGCGAACAGCAACAGGCGCGGCGCGTCATCGCCGCCCGTGGTCCTGGCGGCGCCGAGGGCGGGCGCGGCCAGACTGGCGATCGCGGCGGAGAGGGAACCGGGACCGGCCTCGGCCGCGACGATCGCAAGGCAATCGACGCCCGCGAGCAAGTTCGCGATCCTGTCCGGCGTCGTCTCTTCGTCGATTTCCAGAATGCCGGCGCTGGCGCCCGCCGCCTCCAGCGCTCCGGCCAGAGCGCGCGCCGGCTTGCTGTCGGCCGCCGCCGCCGCGATCAGCCAGGCGCCGGTCAGCGCTGGCTGGGGTTGTGCAGCAGGCGTTGCGCCAGCGGGTTTGGATGCGAGCATCAGTAAGCCGGCCCCGGCCACGACGGCAGCGACCGGCGCTTGCATGAATTCGGTCTTCAGCCGGTCTCGCCACGCCTTGGCGGACAAGGCCGCGGGATGGCCCATCGCCTGCCACACCTTGTCCGACCAGGCGCTTGGGGCGGCAGCGCCCATCAGCAGGCAACCGTCGGGCTTCAGCGCCTTGGCGATGGCGGCCAGGGCGCTGTCGTCCGCCAGGAAAGGCGCAATTGCGAAATCGAACCCGGCCGCGTCTTCCGGCAGGCTGTCGAGCGCGGCGGCGCCCGCCTGTTCGGCGCGGGCGCGTCGGTCGCCGGCTGGGTCGACATAGGTCCAGTCGAGGATGCCGGCGGCGATCCCGGCCCGATGCTGGCTGGCGAACGGCCCGCCCGGCGCGCCGATCTCGAGCACGCGCATGCGTCGGCCTTTGGGCACGGCCGCGACCGCCGTATCGAACGCGGCCTGCAGACCGTTGCGGAGGTCCGCGAAGCTTTCCCCGCCTTGCTGCAGGTGTTCGATCCGGGCGTCATCAGGGGTCGCGCCGGCGATGACGCTCGCCAGCAATGCGGCTTCGGCTGACCAGCCGGGATGGTCCGACCAAAGCGTCCGCCAGGCCGCGACCTGGCGCGGCTGCGCCTTCATGCGCGCGATCCGGTTGAGCTCCGCCAGCATGGCGCGACGGGCGGTCGATGGCGCGCGCCGGCTTCGGGCCGCTGCCGCCAGGGCTGCGATCCGGATCGGCAAGGGCTTCGCGTCCGCCTCGCCGCCGGCGATCGGCGCCGCCGAAAGGGTATAGACCTGCTGCTCGGGCTGATGCTGCTCGCGCAGCATGACCCGCTGGAACCGGACGCCTTCCGCGATGAGCGCGGTCTCGCCCGTCTCCGTCAGGAGCGCCAGATCGGCGACGGCGGCGCGG
>CALAHN010000099.1 GCA_937891825.1 uncultured Alphaproteobacteria bacterium | reverse complement strand
CTGGAACTTCCTCAGAAACGCTGCCTATGTTGCAGATTAATCGCCCGACGCTCTAACGCACCGGCTCGAGCAACGGGATAGCGCGCGCGACGCCCTCCGGGTTTTCGAAGCGCATGACGAAAGGGCGCTGTTCGCCCGGCGCGATCGGGCCGCCTTCGACGACCGTCCGCTGATCGCGGACGATCTGCTGGCCGTCGTTGTACAGGCGAATACGGACATAGGGCGCCGCCTTCGCCTCATCCGCGGCGTTGACGACGTTGCCGCTCATCACCAGGTCCGATCCGGCGTCGGTCTTGACCCAGTCGCTCTTGAGCGCATCGATCCTGAGGGGTTCGTCCTTGACGGTCGGCGCCGAGGCAGGCGCGGCCGCGACGATGCCGACGGCGCGATAGAGCACCTCCGATGGCGGCCAGACGCGCATCAGCGTCTCGCGGCCGAGCACGAAGGCGACCGCGAGCGCCAGCACGAACATGCCGAGCGCCAGCCATCCGGCGTAGGGGACGCGGCGCCGCTCGCGCCCCCACGGCGCCGGCAGGCGATTGCGCGGCAAGGGGTCGATCCGAATCGGATGCGGCGGCGCCTCGACCGCCGGCTCCTCCGGCAGCCCGCCGAACGATGGCGACGGCTGCTCTTCCAGCGGCGGCGGCTCGACCCGCCAGACATGGGCGCACCGCGCGCAGCGCACCTTCCGGCCGTTCGGGCCGATTTGGGCGTCTGGCGCTAAGTATCGCGCATTGCAATTTGGACACGCGATCTGCATGGGTTCTGGCGGCGCTCCCGAAGGCCGGTTATGCGTGTATAGGAATAGAGGAATTCTCGATGCAAGGCGACCTTTCGCATGCAGCTTTCTGATCCAGTCGCGCCAGGGCGCCGGACGGACGCTTCAGCGGTGCGTCTGGACGCCGTCAGCCTGGCCTATGACGGCGCGCCGCCCGTTCTGGACCGGCTGACGCTGGAGACGCCGGCGGGCGCTTTCCGCTATCTGGTCGGCCCGAGCGGCGTCGGCAAATCGTCCCTCCTCCGGCTGATTTTTCTGGACGCCGCGCCGACATCGGGGACGATCGCCCTGTTCGGCGAAACGGCGACCGGCGCCAGCCCGGCGCAAAAGGCGCGGCTCCGCCGGCGCATCGGCGTCGTTTTCCAGGATTTTCGGCTGCTCGACGGCTTGTCGCTCGTCGACAATATCGCCCTGCCGCGGTTGATCGGCGGCGCCGCCGTCGCCGATGCGCGCCGGGAGGCGGCCGAACTGATCGCCTGGGTCGGCCTCGGCGACCGCATCGACGCGACCCCGGCCAGCCTCTCCGGCGGCGAGCGCCAGCGCGCCGCGATCGCGCGCGCCGTGATCGTCCGCCCGAACCTGATCGTCGCCGATGAGCCGACCGGCAGCGTCGACGACGACATGGCTGACCGGCTGATGGCGCTGTTCGAGGAGCTTAACCGCGAAGGCGCGACCGTCATCCTCGCGACCCACAGCATGGACCTGCTGGAGCGCTTCCCCCATCCGGCGATCCGCCTCGGCGCCGGCCGCGCCGTCATGGAGACGCCGTGATGCGGTCGATGCTCCCTCGCCTGCCGGCCTGGCTGCAGCGCACGGCGACGCCGCAATCTGTCGCGGCGGGCGCGCTCTCCGGCGACGCGGCCAGCCGCATCCTGCCCTGGGCGACGGCGCTGATGGCTTTCCTGGCGGCGCTGGCGCTCGCGGCGGCGCTTGCCGTCGGCGAGGCCGCCGAGCGCTGGTCCGCCGGGTTCGGCGGCGGCCTGACGGTCCAGATCGGCCCCCTGCCAGCCGAGGGCGCCGATCCCTTGGACCGCATCCATGAAATGCTGCGGGCGACGCCCGGCGTCGGCCAGATCGACGCCATGCCGCCGGAAACCGTCGACCGCCTGTTGGCGCCCTGGCTCGGCGGACTGGTCGATCTCGAAGGCCTGCCGAAACCCCGCTTCCTGGATGTCGCGCTGGCGCCCGGCGCCCGCATCGACCCCGCTATTCTGGAAGCCAGGCTCCGGACCGCCGACCCGGACGCGAAGGTCGACGATCATGAGATCTGGGCGGAGCGGCTGGCTGGCTATGCGGCCGCCGTCGAGCGGACGGCGCTGGTCGCCGCCATTCTGATCGGCGTGATAAGCGCCGCCGGCATCGGCGCCGTCGCCGCCGCCCGCATGGCGATCCATCAGGACGCCATCCGCCTGATGCGCCTGCTCGGCGCGACCGACCGCTGGATCTCGGCGCTCGTCGCCCGGGCGTCGCTGCGGCAAGGGTTCCTCGGCGGCGCGCTTGGCGTCGGGCTCGCCCTGATCGCGATCTATCTGGTCGAGCGGGCCGCGACCAGCGCCGAGGGCCTGCTGCCGACGCCGCGCCTCGCCGGCTGGCACTGGGCGATCCTGGCGGCATTGCCTCTGGTCGCCGGCGGCGTCGCCGTCGCGGCCGCGCGGCTCGCGGCGCTGGCCTGGCTCCGGCGGCGTTGATGCGGCGGCGCGCAGTCATCCTGGTCACGCTGGCGGCTGTCGCAGGCAGTCTTGGCGCAAGCTTCCAGGGCTTCTGGGAAGCCGCGACGGCGCCGATCCCGGCCCCGCCGGCGACAGTCGACGCCATCGTCGTGCTGACGGGCGGCGCGGCGCGCGTCAAGGCCGGGCTGGAACGCCTGGCCGACGACCGGGGGCGGCAATTGTTCATCTCCGGCGCGCACGAAGGCGTCGTCGTCGCGGACCTGTTGCATCAAGGCCCGCCCCTGCCGCCCGCCACACAAGCCCGGATATTCCTCGGCCGCGCCAGCGACACTGCCGGCAATGCCGCCGAAACCGCCGCCTGGTGCAAGGCCAATGGCGTGAAGAGCCTGCGCCTCATCACGGCCTACTATCACATGCCGCGCAGCCTCGCGCTGTTCGCGTCGGCGATGCCGGATGTCGCGATCTGGCCGGACCCGGTCGAGCCTGCCGGCGTGGCGGGGCGGACATGGTGGCAGAACGGGCGCGGCCTCTCCCTCATCCTAGGCGAGTGGCTGAAATACATGGCGACGCGGGCGGGCCTGGCGGGATGACGACGCTCCGCTCCCTCCTGTTCAACCTGCTGTTCGGCCTCGCGACCCTGGGGCTCGGGATCGTGCTGGCGCCGCTGCTCTTCGGCCCCCGGTCCTGGTCCCACGCCGCCGGGCGGGTCTGGGCCCGATGCTGCACGATGCTGCTCCGCTGGATCGTCGGCCTCCGCTACGAGGTCAGGGGGGCGCCGCCAAAAGGCGCCGCCCTGGTCGCCGCCAAGCACCAGTCGACCTGGGAGACGCTTGTGCTGACGCTGATCCTGCACGAGCCGGCCTTCATCATGAAGCGGTCGCTGCTGTTCACGCCGCCCTTCGGCATCTATCTGTGGCGGGCGGGCATGATCGGGATCGACCGGAGCGCCGGCGGCAAGGCGATCCGGCAGATGCTGGAAGGCGCAAGGCGCGTCCTGGCCGAGGGCCGGGCCGTCTTGATCTTTCCCGAAGGCACCCGCCGGGCGCCCGGCGCGCCGCCTGCCTATCACCCCGGCGTCGCCGCGCTTTATCGCGGCGCGGCAGCCCCGGTCTACCCGGCCGCCCTGAATTCCGGCCTGTTCTGGGGGCGGAACGCCATGATGAAACGGCCCGGCGTCGTCATCGTCGAGTTCCTGGAGCCGATCCCGCCGGATCTAGAACGCAAGGCCTTCATGCGCCTCCTGGAAGACCGCATCGAGACGGCGACGCGCGCCCTCGTCAAGGAGGCTGAAGAGGCGCGCCGGGTCGTCGTCCGCTAAAGCGTCGGCGGCCGCCAGTTCCGCCTCCAGGTCCGGCGCGGCGGCGCCCATGGCGGCGAGGCCGCGGAGCGCGTTCGCCAGATAATCCCGCGCCCGCCCGGCCCGGCCCGCGCCTGACCGGATCGCCGCGATACGGGCCGCCGGGGCGAGATCGCCCGCATAAGCCGGGTCCTGCCGATCCACGACGAAGGCCAGCGCCCGCCTGACGCCGGCGGCCGTGCGGACCTCAATCATGGCCGGGCGATAGATCGGATAGATCAGTTCGCGCTGAAACAGATAGGCCAGGGTCTGGCGCCGCGCCGCCGCCGCCACATCGAACAACACGCCCGTCGCCCGCGCGTCCGGCTGGGCCTCGTCGAGGCCGAACACCAGGCCCGGCCGTTCCGGACTGCCGCGATAGGTCGCCGACCAGACGCAAAGCCGGCGGCTGACGCCGACGCCCTCGGCCGGGACAGCGGCCACGAACGGAAAATCCGGCCGCCACATCAAGGATCCGTACCCGAATACGGCAAGCTGTCTCTGTTCGGCCACGGCGGCGGCGATCCTCCCGTTAAGTTCGGCCCGCCGGGCTTCGCCCAGCGGGATCGGCGATCTATAACAAGACCATCGCCCAATCGCGACAGGAGCCATCGCCGCCCATGAAGCGCGCCTCACTCGTCACAGCCGCAATCCTGCTGGCCTTCGTCGCCATCGCGGGCTGGACGGGCTGGTGGTTCTTTCTGGCGACCTACGGCCAGCGCATGGCCGCGTCGGGCGCCGAGCCGACGGCGGAGCCGAAGCTCGCCTATGCCGAGATCGAGCGCTTCGGCTTCCCATTCGTCGTCGGCCTGCGCCTCCGGGACGTGAAGCTCGCCGCCCGTTTCCTCGACGGGACGGCGCATGGAACGGCGCCGATCCTGGAGCTGACAGCCCGGCCATGGCGCCCAATGGATATCGCCATTCAACTGCCCTATGGCCTTGGTTACAGCGTCACTGGCCAGAACCGCTTCAGCGGCGAGGCGCGCCTCGCTTCCGGCACGGCCGCATCGAAGCCGGCGCCCGCGGTCGCCCTGATCCTGACGGACGTGTCGGCGCGGCCGCCTTCCTCAGCCCCCATCCTGGCGCGGCACGGTCGGATCGACTGGCGCCGCAAGCCGGATGGAACGGCGGGGCTCGACCTCGCCTTCGCCGACCTCACCCTCGCCGAGAACGCCCTGTTCGGCCCCGCCGCCAAACGCCTGGAGACCAACCTGACCCTGCACGGCGACCTGCCCGTCACGGGCCTCCCCGCCGATATCCAGGCCTGGCGCAATGCCGAAGGCCGCATCGACATCGATGCCGCCCGCGTCGAATGGGGCGCGCTCGACCTGATCGCGGACGGCAAGCTCGGCCTCGACGCGGCCTATCGCCTGACGGGCGGCGTCAACCTGAAGGTCGGCAATGGCGCCGCCGCCATCGGCCGCCTGAAAAGCATCGGCGTCTTGGATGCGGGCGGCGCGATCGCGGCGAACGCCTACCTGGCTTTCGGCGCGCTCGCCAGCGGCGGCCGCGCCGTGGCGCCGGTGATCTTCGCGGACGGCGAAGCCTCGCTGGCGGGCTTCCCGATCGCGCGGCTCGATCCGGTCTGCGACTGCCGTTGAGCCTTTGCCGCTTCCGCCCCTATGCTGCGCCCTGAACAGCGCCGCTGCCGGATCGAACCGGGGTTCGGCGCGCTGACCGTTTTGGGATCGTTTGAAGGAGCTACGGCATATGGCGCGTGCGTTTGAAGGCATTCGGGTTATCGATTTCACCCAAGTTCTGGCTGGTCCGTTCTGCGCGGAGCAACTGGCGCTTCTGGGCGCCGACGTCATCAAGATCGAGCAGCCGGCGGCGCCCGGCCAGCCAGGCGGCGATCAGGGACGCTCGATCATGGCGGATAACGATCTCGGCCGGGTCGGGTTCTCGCCGCTTTTTATCAGCGTCAACGCCGGCAAGCGCTCCATCGCTCTCGACCTGAAAGCGCCTGAAACCAAGGCCATCCTGACGAAACTGGTCGCCTCCGCCGATGTCGTCGTGCAGAACTTCAAGGCCGGCGCGATCGACCGGCTGGGCTTCGGCTATGACTGGGCGAAGTCCGTGAAGCCGGACATCGTCTATTGCTCGATTTCGGGTTACGGCCAGGAAGGACCCTATGCAGGGGCCGCCGCCTATGACGGCGCGATCCAGGCGGTCTCCGGCATGATCGCGTTGACCGGCCACCCGGAAACCGGCCCGACCCGCGCCGGGTTCAACGTCATCGACATGGCGACCGGCATGACCGGCGCCTTCGCCATCGCCTCGGCCTTGTTCCGGCGCTCCCAGACCGGCGAGGGCCAGCATCTGGACGTCGCGATGTTCGACGTGTCGCTGACCCTGACCGCACAGGCCATCACCCGCTATGCCGCGACCGGGGACCTGCAGCCCCTGATCGGCAATTCCTCCCCCGCCTTCCTGCCGACCGCCGGCCTGTTCCCGACGGGCGACCTGCCGCTGATGATCAGCGCACTGACCGACCGCCACTGGCGCGGCATCGCCAAGGCCTTCGGCGCCCCGGAACTTGTCGAGGACCCGCGCTTCAGGACCACGGCCGACCGCATCGCCAATGGCGATGCCGTCAAGGCGATCATGCATGCCAAACTGGCGACGGCGGGCGCCTTCGAATGGGAGAAGCGGCTGGCGGATTGCGGCGTCCCGGCGGCGCCGCAACTGAACACCGAGCAAGCCCTGAAGCACCCGACGCTGGCCCACCGCGACGTGATCCTGGAGTTCGAGAACATGCCGGGCGTCGAGGGCAAGGTGACCGGCGTCGGCGCCGCCTTCAAGGCCAATGTCGACGGCCCCAGGGCCGACCGTCCGCCCCCGGCGCTCGACCAGCACCGGGCGGAAATCCTGGGCGAATAGCCCCGAGCGCAGCCGGCACGGTCAATTGAAGGAGCCAAGCGGATGAGCATGGTCAAAGGCCCCTTGAGCGACGTTCGCGTCGTCGCCTGCTCGACCGCGCAGGCCGGCACGGTCCCCTATATGCTGATGGCGGACCTGGGCGCTGAGGTCATCAAGATCGAGGCGCCCGGCGCCGGGGATCCTTCCCGGCGGGCGGGGGAACTGTTGGGCGCCAACGGCGAAATCAGCTCGTTCTTTGAGACCAACAACCGCGGCGTCAAAAGCCTGACGCTCAATCTGAAGTCGGATGCGGCGCGGGACGTGCTCTACAAGCTTGTCCGGACGGCGGATATCTTCGGGCAGAATTTCCGCCCCGGCGCCGCGGAGCGCAACGGCTTCGGCTACGAACAGCTGAAGGCGATCAACCCGAAGCTGGTCTACGCTTCCGTTTCCGCCTACGGGACCGAGGGGCCGCATGCCGACCTGCCGGGAACCGATGCGGTCGGCCAGGCGCTGAGCGGCATCGCCGAGGCCTTTTCGGCGCCGGGCCAGCAAATGCGCACCGGCGTCGTCTCGGTCGCGGACGAAACCTGCGCCATGCTGACCTTCGGCGGCGTGCTGGCGGCCCTGCACCACGCACGGGCGACCGGCGTCGGCCAGAAGGTCGAAACCTCCCTCGTCGGCAGCGCCGTCCGCCTGATGGGCTGGACGCTGACGACGACCATGTGGCGCAACCAGAACCCGATCACCGGCGCCCGCATCAACGGCACTCGCGCGCGCCCCGGCATCGCCGCCTGCTTCGACGACGCCGAGGGCAAGCCTCTGGTGTTCCAACTCGACGCCAAGGACTGGGTCCGCGCCATGGAGGCGCTGGACTTCATGGCGACGCTGAAAGACAAGGGCGCCGACGATCTGGGCTTGGCGCTCGTCAGCCAGGAGAAGAAGGACCTGATCCTCGCGACGCTCGCCGGCCTCTTCAAGACCGGGCGGCGAGACGATTGGGTGGCGCGGCTCAGGGCGGCGGACGTGGTGGCGACGCCGGTCAACACCCTGCTCGACGCCTCGAACGATGCCGATGTCCTGGCGAACGGGTATGTGTCGGAGGTCGAGTATCCGGAACTCGATCGACCCTTGAAAGTCCACGGCGCGCCATGGCGGTTCTCTGAAACGCCGCCGACGATCGGCCGGGCGCCGGCGCTTGGCCAACATAATGACGAGATCCTGCAAAGCCTTGGGTACGACGCGGCGACGATCGCGCGCATGGCTGAACAGAAGATCATCTGAGCGGCTGGGCGAGGCTCGACCCCGGCCGCCGGCGCGTTACACTGTCCCGAAACAGTTCAGTCGCGGGAGGAGTCAGGGGCCATGACGATCACTGTTCTGCCAAGCGGACGGCCGCTTGGGGCCGAAATGCGCGGCGTCGATCTCTCCCAGCCGCTCGACGACGCGGCCCGTCAGGCGATCGAGGCCGCATGGCGCGACCATCTGGTGCTGATCTTTCGCAAGCAGACCCTGGACGACGCCGGCCTGCTGCAAATGGCGGAAGCCTTGGGCGGCGCCCAGGCGACGCGGTCGCGGGACTATTACCTGAAGGCGGGCTTCACGGAGACATCCGGCCGCCTGTCGGCCCTGCCGGGCATCTCGATCATCTCGAACCTGGATGAAAGCGGCCGGCCGGTCGCGCGCCATGCCGGCAGCGGCAGCCAGGAACTGAAATGGCATACGGACAATTCCTACGTGGAGAATCCGCCCAAGGGCAGCATCCTCCATGCCCTGCAAACGCCGACGAACGGCGGCGGCCACACGTCCTTCGCCAATCAATATCTGGCCTATGAACGCCTGCCCGAAGCGACGCGGGCGCGCCTCTCCGGCCTGCATATCCGCCATGACGACAGCCGAAACACCGCAGGCGGCCTCCGCCCGACGCGCGCCATGCCGACCTGCCGGGACGAAGTGACCGGGCCGATGCATCCCCTGGTCCGGGTGCATCCGGCGACGGGGCGGACGGCGCTCTATCTCGGCCGGCGCTATGCCGCGCCCTCGAGCCATATCGTCGAACTGCCGGACGATGAGAGCGAGGCCCTGCTGGATGAGCTCTGGGCGGCGGCGACGGCGGCGGACATCGTCTGGACCCACGACGACTGGCGGCCTGGCGACGTTCTGATGTGGGACAATCGCTGCACCCTGCATAGCCGGACCGAGGTCGACCCGACCCAGGCGCGGGAAATGCACCGGACCCTGATCAAGGGCGAGGCCATCGTCCCGGCCTGACCGCCGCATTCCGCCGCATATCGCCGCATTCCGCCGCTTCCCGCCGCCACGACGCCTCTTTGAAAGCAGCAGCATGAACGAGTTCGACTACATCATCATCGGCGCGGGTTCGGCCGGATGCGTGCTGGCGAACCGCCTCTCCGCCGATCCCAGAAACCGCGTGCTGCTGCTGGAGGCCGGCGGCAAGGACGCCCATCCGCTGATCCATATTCCGGCGGGCTTCGTCAAGACGCTGAACAACCCGCGCTACAACTGGGCGTTCGAGTCCGAACCCGAACCCGGAACGAAGAACCGCAAGCTGCCGATCGCGCGCGGCAAGGGCCTGGGCGGGTCCTCCACCATCAACGGCATGGTCTATGTGCGCGGGCAGGCCAGGGACTATGACGACTGGGCGCAGATGGGCAATCGCGGCTGGAGCTATGACGACGTCCTGCCCTACTTCATCAAGTCGGAAAACCGCGAAGGCGCCAGCGCCGCGACGCCGTGGCGCGGACGGGGCGGGGAACTGAACGTCGCCGACGTCACCGAAACCTATCCCATGCTCGACAAGGTGCTGGACGCCGCGGTCCAGGCCGGATATCGCCGGACGGAGGATTACAACAGCGGCGATCAGGAAGGCTTCTCCTATTATCAGGTGACCCAGAAGCATGGCCGCCGCTGGTCGGCGTCGAAGGCGTTCCTGGAGCCTGCGAAGCGTCGCCCGAACCTGCGGATCGAAACTCACGCCCATGTCACGGGCCTGCTCATGGAGGGCGCCCGCGTCACGGGCGTCGCCTATGACCAGAAGGGCGCCGCGCTTCAGGCGACGGCGGGGCGGGAGGTCATTCTCTCCGCCGGCGCCGTGCAGTCGCCGCAAATCCTGGAGCTGTCCGGCATCGGGCGCGAGGATGTGCTCCGCGCCCATGGCGTCGCCGTCCGCCATCATGCGCCGGGCGTCGGCGAGAACTACCGGGATCACATGCTGGTCCGCATGGTGTTCCGGGCGAAGGGGGTGCGGTCGCTGAACCAGCAGACCAAAGGCCTGAGCCTCGCGAAAGAGGTTGTGAAATACGCCTTCACGCGGAAAGGCGTGCTGGCGCTGCCGGCTGGCGTGCTGAACGGCTTCGTCCGTTCGCGGCCGGAGCTTGAAGTCCCGGACCTGCAATTGCGGGCGACCCATGCCTCGTTCAAGGACGTGCGGAAGCGCATTCTGGACGACTTCCCCGGCATCACCTTCGCCCCGAACCAGAGCCGGCCGGAAAGCCGGGGGACGATCCATATCAAGTCGGCCGACCGCCATGCGCCGCCTGCCATCCGCCCGAACTTCCTGTCGGACGATATCGACCGTCAGGCGATCGTCGCCGGCATGCGCATCGTCCGCCGTCTCGTGGCCCAGCCGGCGCTGGCGCCCTTCATCGAGCATGAACTGGCCCCCGCCGCCGGGGCGGAGACGGACGCCGAACTGCTCGACGTCGCCCGCGCCAACGGCGTCACGGTCTTTCACCCCGTCGGCACCTGCCGGATGGGCCAGGACCCGATGGCGGTGGTCGATCCGCGCCTCCGGGTCCACGGCCTCAAGGGCCTCCGCGTCGTCGACGCTTCGATCATGCCGACCCTGACATCGGGCAACACCAATGCCCCGGTCATCATGATCGCCGAGAAGGCGGCGGCCATGATCCTGGAGGACGCGCGCCTCGCCTGACCGCTATCCGGCAAGCCGGATTTTTGCATTTCCCCGGCTACGCGGCCGCGCTGGCTTGCCTTAAACCCTTGACGCACCGCCGCCCGCGCGCGACGGTCATTTCGTGTTTGCAGCGGCGACGGACGTGAGGAGCGAGCCTGGGATGGCGGTGTTGGAATCTGGGGTAAATCCGCGGTCGAAAGGCTTTCGTGCGAACGCCAGGGAAATGGCGGCGCTGGTCGAGGATCTCCGCAGCCAGGTCGCGGCCGTGGCCCAGGGCGGCGGCGAGCGGGCGATGCTCCGCCATGTCGAGCGCGGCAAGCTGCCGCCGCGCGAGCGCGTGCGTCGGTTGACCGATCCGGGCTCGCCTTTCCTGGAGTTTTCCCAGCTCGCGGCCTGGGGCATGTACGACAATGAAGCGCCGGGCGCCGGCATCATCACCGGCATCGGCCGCGTCATGGGCCGGGAATGCGTCATCGTCTGCAACGACGCCACGGTTAAGGGCGGCACCTACTACGCCATGACCGTGAAGAAGCAATTGCGCGCCCAGGATATCGCCCTTCAGAACCGTCTGCCGTGCATCTATCTGGTCGATTCCGGCGGCGCCAACCTGCCGGAGCAGGACGAGGTGTTCCCGGACCGCTGGCATTTCGGGCGGAGCTTCTACAATCAGGCGCGCATGTCGTCCCTCGGCATTCCGCAGATCGCCTGCGTCATGGGCTCCTGCACCGCCGGCGGCGCCTATGTGCCGGCGATGTGCGACGAGGCGGTGATCGTGCGCAACCAGGGCACCATCTTCCTGGGCGGGCCGCCCCTGGTGAAAGCCGCGACCGGCGAGGTCGTCTCGGCCGAGGACCTGGGCGGCGCCGACGTGCATGCGCGGAAATCCGGCGTCGTCGATCACTATGCCGCCAATGACGACCACGCGCTGGAGATCGTCCGGCGCATCGTCGCCAACCTGAACGGGCCGAAGTCCGTCGGCCTCGATATCCGCCCGCCGGTCGATCCGCTATATGCGACGGACGAGTTGCGCGGCGTCGTGCCGGTCGACCTCCGCACGCCCTACGATATCCGCGAAGTGATCGCCCGCCTGGTCGACGGCAGCGAATTCGACGAGTTCAAGGCGCTCTATGGCTCGACCCTGGTGACCGGCTTCGCGCGGCTCTACGGCTATCCCGTCGGCATCGTCGCGAACA
Organism: uncultured Alphaproteobacteria bacterium; assembly: GCA_937891825.1. Lineage (GTDB taxonomy): Bacteria > Pseudomonadota > Alphaproteobacteria > Bin95 > Bin95 > VMCJ01. Next base: position 3,315 of record CALAHN010000099.1, on the reverse strand, counting down.
ATGGCATCCTGTTTTCGGAATCGGCCCAGAAGGGCGCGCATTTCATCGAGCTGTGCGGCCAGCGCGGCATTCCGCTGATCTTCCTCCAGAACATCACCGGCTTCATGGTCGGCCAGAAATACGAGACCGGCGGCATTGCGAAGGACGGCGCCAAGATGGTGACGGCCGTCGCGACCGTGAACGTGCCGAAGCTGACGCTGATCGTCGGCGGCAGTTTCGGAGCCGGCAATTACGCCATGTGCGGCCGGGCCTACGACCCGCGCTTCCTGTTCATGTGGCCGAATTCCCGCATCTCCGTCATGGGCGGCGAGCAGGCGGCGAGCGTGCTCGCGACCGTCCGCCGCGACGGCATCGAGCGGCGCGGCGAGAGCTGGAGCGAAGAGGACGAGGCCGCATTCAAGGCGCCGGTCCGGGAGCAATATGAGGAACAGGGCCATCCCTATTACGCCTCGGCCCGCATGTGGGACGACGGCATCATCGACCCCGCCGACAGCCGCAAGGTTCTGGGCCTGGCGCTATCGGCGGCGTTGAACGCCCCGATCGAGCCGACCCGCTTCGGCCTGTTCCGGATGTGATGGAGAGACGACAGATGATCAAGCGCCTCCTCATCGCCAATCGCGGCGAAATCGCCTGCCGGATTATCCGGACAGCCCGCGCCATGGGCATCCGCACCATCGCCGTCTATTCCGAGGCCGACGCCGACGCCATGCATGTGCGCCTGGCCGATAGCGCCCGCCTGATCGGCCCCGCCTCGGCGACCCAGAGCTATCTCGTCATCGAGAAGCTGATCGCCGCCGCCAAGGCCGAGGGCGCAGAAGCGATCCATCCGGGCTACGGCTTCCTGTCCGAGCGCGCGGCCTTCGCGGAGGCGTGCGCCGACGCCGGGATCGTCTTCGTCGGCCCCTCGGCCGATGCGATCCGCGCCATGGGCGACAAGGCCCGCGCCAAGGCCCTGATGGGCAAGGCAGGCGTGCCCCTGACGCCCGGCTATCACGGCGAAGACCAGTCGGAAGCGCTCCTGACCGCCGAAGCCGCCAAGATCGGCTTTCCGGTTCTGGTCAAGGCGTCGGCCGGCGGCGGCGGGCGCGGCATGCGCATCGTCGAAGCGGCGGCGGACCTGCAAGGCGCCATGGACGCCGCCCGCCGCGAAGCGAAGGCGGCCTTCGGCGACGATACCCTGCTGCTCGAGCGCTATCTCCGCCGGCCGCGCCATGTGGAAGTGCAGGTGATGGCCGACAGCCACGGCAATGTCGTGCATCTGTTCGAGCGGGATTGCTCGATCCAGCGCCGCCACCAGAAGGTGATCGAGGAAGCGCCGGCGCCGAACCTGACGCCGGCCACCCGCAAGCAACTCACCGACGCCGCCGTCGCGGCCGCAAAGGCCATCGACTATGTCGGCGCCGGAACCTGCGAGTTCCTGGTCGATGAGGACGGCAGCCCCTATTTCATCGAGATGAACACCCGCATCCAGGTCGAACATCCGGTGACGGAGATGATTACCGGCCTGGACCTGATCGAGCTTCAGCTCCGCGTCGCCGGCGGCGAGGCCCTGCCGATGACGCAGGATCAGGTGCGATCGACAGGCCATGCGATGGAAGCCCGGATCTATGCCGAGGACCCGTCGCGCGGGTTCCTGCCCCAGACCGGCGTGCTGACCGCGTTCGACGTGCCGGCCAACCCCGGCCGCGTGCGCGTCGATACCGGGGTCGGGGCGGGCGATCAGATCAGCGTCCACTACGATCCGATGATCGCGAAGGTCGTCGCCTGGGCCGAGACGCGGGAAATGGCGGCGCGGGAATTGACGGCGGCGCTCGCCGGCACGGCGCTCGCCGGCGTCGTCACGAATATCGACTTTCTGGCGGACACCTTGCGCCATCCGGCTTTCATCGCGGCCGAACTCGATACCCATTTCATCGAACGCCATGAGGCCGACCTTCTGGGCGCGGCCGCCCAGCCCTCCGTCGAAGCGATCGCCGCCGCCGTGGCGCTGCTGCTGGACGAAGCCAACACGGCGATGACCGGCCGCGTTCCGGGCGATCCCTACTCGCCCTGGGCCGCCAATGACGGTTTCCGGGTGAACCAGGACCTGGATGAACTTTACCGCTTCCGCTACGGCGAAGACGTCATCGAAGCGACGCTCGGCTGGCGGCACGGCGGCCGGTCGATCGTCGTCGATGGGGAAGCCCACGACTTCGCCTACAGCCCGCCCGCCAGCCCCGGCGGCCCGTGGTCCGTCCGCTCCGGCGACCGGCGCTTCCAGGCGCGGGTCGCGCGGGCCGGCGACGGGATCGTGGCCGGGGTCGACGGGCGGCGCTGGCGTCTCGCGCCAATCCCGCTCGGCGCCGGCGCGGCGATGGAGGCCGGGTCCGGCGGCCTCGCGGCGCCGATGCCCGGCAAGATCGTCCGCCTGGAGACCAGGGTCGGCGCCAAGGTCAAGAAAGGCGATCCCCTGGTCGCGCTGGAGGCCATGAAGATGGAGCATGTGATAACCGCGCCCGCCGACGGCGTGATCGAAGCGATCAATTGCGCGGTCGGCGATCAGGTCGAGGAAGGCGTGGCGCTTGTGGAATTCGCCGTCGGCGGCGGCGCGGCATGAAGCCGGCGCCGTTCGACTACGTCCGCGCCGCCTCGCAAGCCGAGGCGGCGGACCTCTTGACCCGGCACGGCGAGGACGCGCGGCCCATCGCCGGCGGCCAATCGCTGGCGCCCATGCTGGCGATGCGGCTGGTGCGGCCAAGCGTCGTCATCGACCTCAACCCGGCGGCGGACATGGCCGGCATCGCGACCCACCCGCGCGCCGTCATGATAAAGGCGATGACCCGCCAGCGGACGCTGGAGCGGCACAGCGCGGCGCTCGCCTTGCTGCCGGCGCTCGCCAAGGCGTTTCCGTGGATCGGCCATCCCCAGACGCGCAATCGCGGCACCGTCGGCGGCAGCCTCGCCCATGCGGACCCGGCGGCGGAACTGCCGCTGATCGCCTGCCTGTTGAATGCCGAGATCGAAGTCCTGTCGACGTCCGGCGCCCGGACATTGAAGGCGGCGGACCTGTTCGAGGGCGCCATGGCGACCAGCCTTCGGCCGGATGAACTGCTGACCGCCGTCTACTTCCCGGTCTGGCAGGGCGGCCGCATCGGCACCGGCTTCGAGGAAGTGAACATGCGCGGCAGCGACTATGCCCTCGTCGCGGCGGCCGCCCAGATTTCGCTCGACGGAAACGGCGCGATCGACCGCGCCGCCATCGCCATCGGCGCGGCCGGGCCGACGCCGGTCAGGCTCGCTCAAGCGGAAGCCGCCCTCCTCGGCCAGGCCCCGACG
>CALAHN010000098.1 GCA_937891825.1 uncultured Alphaproteobacteria bacterium | reverse complement strand
ACGAAGGATCGCAACCCATTGCAAGCCTTCATGATCTTTTGATTCAGGCTCTAACTGCTCTTGGCCGGAGATTCCTATGAGCATATTTCTGTGTTTGCCGTCCGCCAGCAAGTCAACGCTATGTGTCGATCTATCCTGCCGTTGATGTTGTTCGCAGTTATGCTGTCGGCCATATGGACGCTGGCGAGTTACGATGCGCATGCGGATGGCGCTGAAATTGGCGTCGTAAAGGTCGTCACCGGCGAAGTCACCCTGCGTCGCGGCGCTGCCGCGATCCCGCTCGTCGTCGGGCAATCGCTCGCGGTCGGCGATGTCATCTTGACGGAAGCCGACGCCTCGGTCGGGTTCACCTTGCTGGACGGCGCCCAGTTCTCGATCGGCCCCGAGAGCGCGATCGAACTGACGGCTTTCGACTACAAACCGCAGGATGGCGTTCTTTCCCTGATCGCGAATTTTCTCTTCGGAACAATTACGCACACAACCGGCGAGATCGGTCGCGCCGACCCAGAAGCGGTTCAGATCCGCACACGGCTTGGCGTGGTCGGCGTCCGCGGCACCGAGTTTGCGGTCCGAGCGCCGAAACCATGAGGTGGCGACACGCCCTGGCGCCCGGTCGGCGCGCCCTGCTCCTTGGCTGCGCCCTGATAGGACTGAGCGGCTGCGCGCTGGATTTCGATGCCGATGCTATTCGCGCCGACCGTCCCGACGCTTCGCCCTTCGCCAGGGCGCTCGGCGGATATCTCCTGACCCTTGCCATCGCAGAGCGGGAGCGCAGCGATTGGCCCGATGCGTTAGCCTACGCTGCGCGCGCCGATGCGGCGTTCGCCGGCGCGCCGCCGCCGCCGCTCGCCCCGTCGGCCCGCCGCTTGACCGAAGCCGATGCGGCGGTTGCGAGCGCCATGCTGACGGCCATCGAAGCTGCATTCAAGGCCGGCGGCAAGTTGATCGCGCCCCAGGACATGGCCCATGCCCAGGCGGGGTATGAGTGCTGGCTGGAAGAGGTCGAGGAAGGGCACCAACCCGCGGATATAGCCGCATGCAAGGCCGCGCTCGACGACGCTATGGGCGGGCTCGCGCGGTTGGACCGGAGCGCGCTCTTCGTGCTGCTGCCGCAATCCGACGGCCGCCCATCGGCGATCACGATCGATACGGGCGCCGGGGCGGCGGTCGTGGACCGCCCGAACGCCGCAGCCTTTGCTGTCGCTGGCAAGGCGCCGATGGCGCTCGGCCCGGTTTCGTCGGTCGAGATTCAGGAGGTCTTTGCCGCCGCAGCCGCGGCCAAGCCGCCCCCGGTTCTGCGCTTCATCCTGTATTTTGTCACTGGAACTGACGACCTGACCGCCGATTCGGCCGTGATGCTGCAGGATGTCCTGAAGAGCTTCGCGAACCGGCCGGCGCCCCGCGCCGCCGTCGTCGGCCATACCGACCGGGTCGGCGCCGCTGACCTGAACCGCAAGCTTGCATTGACCCGCGCTGAAGCGATCGCGAATGCGCTGACGGCGGCAGGCATGCCCAGGGATGCGGTTTCCATCGCATCGAACGGCGAGGACGCCCCGCTTGTTCCGACCGCCGACGACGTTGCGGAAGCTCGCAATCGTCGGGTCGAAGTCCTGATCTTCTAGCCAGCGCGTCAGCCGGAAACCGATGCCAACACGCCCAATTCAGGAGATGCACAGGCCGCATCGAACGAGCATTCGTGTTCGAGCGCGGTTCCGGTGAGCGCGCAACCCCATTCGGTTACGGCCGGCGCCCATGGCCCCGGCCATGGCTTAGGCGCGCATATGCTGACGGTGCTTTTGGCGCTGATCGCGATCAGCGGATTCTTTTTCGGACGGCTGAGCGATTCAGCGGTCCTCGCCAACCTGCGGACGGATCTGTTCGACGCCTACCTGGCCAGCGCCGAGATTGAAATGTCGCCCGAGGTCGCAGCGATCAATATCGATGACGACAGCATCGGCGCCTATGGACAATGGCCCTGGCCCCGGGCCCGGCTTGTCGGATTGATTGACGCGGCGGCGCACGCCGAGGCGTCGGCGCTGGCATTCGACACTGTCTTCGCGGACCCGGATCGGCTCTCCGGCCAGATGCTGGAGAAGTACATTCTCGAGTTCGATCCAGCATTGGCCGGCGTTCTGCAAGGCATGCCGGATACCGATGCCGCGCTGGCTACGGCTTTCGCCAAGCTGCCGGTCATCTTGAGCCAGGCGCCTGCAAGCCGCCGCTGGAACGCCGCCGACGCCGCGACGCGAAGCAGGTTCGTCGTGGCGGGCGCGTCGCCAGACGTTCGCCTGCCGGAACTGCCTGGGCTGATGAGCAACCTGCCAGTCCTGGAAGCAGCCGCCGCCGGCTCTGGCATATCGTCGATCTATGCCGAAGCGGACGGCATCGGCAGACGGACGCCGCTCGCCTTCATGCATCAGGGCAAGCTCAGCCCCAGTATGGCCCTGGAAGCGGTTCGCGCCCATCTGGGAGCATCCAACCTCCTCCTGACGCCGACCTCCAGAGGGACTGCGAAGGCGATCGCCATCGGCGAAAAGCAGTTCGCGACCGACCGATTTGGCCGGGTATGGATACCGTTCGCGAATATCGGATTCCCGACATATTCCGCCCAGGACGTCATGAACGGCCGCGTCCCCGCCGAAGCCCTGAAGGGACGCATCGTCGTCGTCGGCCTTTCGGCAAGCGCCGCCGGAACCCAGTGGACCACCAAGGGCGATGTGACATTGCCCGGACACCATCTTCAGGCTGCGACTATCGGGGCGCTGCTTGGCACGGCCTATGGCTATCGCCCGGAGTTCGCCGCGTCGATCGAAACCATCCTGACCGCCGCGGCGGCGATCGCCGCCATGCTGGCATTTCTGTTGAACCAACGGGCGCTGACGTTCTTCATCGCCGGCGCCGCAGCCCTGGCGGCGATCGCGATCTCCGTCGCTGCATTCGCGATCCAGCATGCGCTGATCGATCCGACCTTTACCATCTTGGTCATGCTGGCGCTCAGCTTATCTTTTCTTGGCCATATCCTATTTGCGCAGCGCCTGTTGTTGCTGCGCGAACGCACATTCGTCGGCCGTGTCGTCGATCTGATGTCGGAAGGCCTGGTCATCACCGACAAAACCGGGACCGTGGTCGCAACGAACCCTGCGGCGAACCGGCTAATGGAAGGGTCCGACGCCGCATCGGATCGAGACTGGCGGTCGTTGCCGAGTTTTAGCTGGACGCCGAACGAAGGCGATGCCGAGCGCCGCACGGTGGCGCTCACGAACACGACCAATGGACATTCCGCCCAGGAAGCGCTGGAGATCGTCAGCGCCTGGTATCAGGATCGCGGCGACCGGATCGGCGTTCACATCCTGCGCGACATGAGCGAGCTTCGACGCGCCGAAGACGCAGCCGCCATCGCCGGCGTCCGCCTGACCGTGGCGACGGACAGCATGGCCGATGGCTTCGCGCTGATGGACCCGCAAGGACGCATCATCCTGCATAATCCAGCCTTGCCGCGCATCATCGGCGCCGCGGCGACCGCGGACCTCACCGGTCAAGGCTATGACGAAGCCATTACCGCGGCGACGCGCGTCGCGCCGGCCGAAGCGGGCGGCGGCCGGCGGATGGCGGAATTCAAAGCCCGTATGGGGCAGCTCGCCGCCGCGCCCCAGATCGACAGCGAACTCATCAGCCGTTCGGGCGCCTGGATTCTGGCCCGTGAGCGAGCGACGCCAGATGGCGGCATGGTCGGCGTCTACACCGATATCACAGCGCTGAAACAGACGACGCTGGAACTGACCGATGCGCGCCTCACGGCCGAGGACGCGAACCGCGCGAAAAACCGCTTTCTCGCCAATGTCAGCCATGAGCTGCGCACGCCCTTGAACGCCATCGTCGGTTTTGCGGATGCCATTAGAACCGAGTTGTTCGGGCCGCTGGAGAACGAGAAATACCGGGAATATCTCGGGCACATTCTGGAAAGCGGCCAGGAATTGTTGAACCTGGTCGACACTTTGCTGGATGTCGCCTCGGTCGAAGCCGTCGAGTTCGAGCTCAGGCCGCACCCGGTCGCCCTCGATACGCTGACCCGGCGGATCATCGCGTCATTCGAAGCGCAGGCGATCCGGGCGCAGCTCGATATCGTGATTAATGCAGCGCCCGGCATGCCGGACTGCACGGTCGATGAGCGGGCGTTCCGTCGCATCCTGTCCAATCTTCTGACCAACAGCTTGAAATACACGCCTGCTGGCGGCCGGATCGAAATTCATGCGGACCACGATGCCGACCTGGGCCACAGGATCGTCGTCGCCGACACCGGCATCGGCATGACGCCAGCCCAGCAAGCCCGGGCTTTCGATCCATTCTGGAAAGGCAACCAGACCATTCATGCCGGCGCGGAAGGCGTCGGCCTGGGCTTGCCGCTCGTCAGGACCCTGGTCGAGCGCCACGGCGGCACGATTTCAATGACAAGCGCGCCCGGCGAAGGCGCCCGCTTCACGATCACGCTGCCGCCGCAACGATCGTAGCTCAGCCCCGCATCTGGCGAATCCGACAAATGCGGCTTTGATCTAACGTCATAGGCGATTCCGCCTCGGATTGGACTGAACTAGCCACCGGACCCCGCCTCTCGGTTCAGCGCCGCCAGCCCCTTGCTTCAGCCAGGCTCTTCCAGGCTCGGCCGATCCAATTCGGACCGATATCCTGGCCGCTCACGTCCAGGCAGACTTCGAATCTGTTCCCATACAACGTGCAGGCAAGCGGGCCTTCCGCATAGGTCAGCCGCGGCGGGGTCGGCCGGAGCGGCCTGAGCCAGACATCGACAGCCACCGTGACCGCTTTCGCATCGCCTGGCTTGCCGCGCCCCTCGCCCCGAGCCGGCACGACCCGGCCGGATGCATCGTGAACATGATAGAAATACGGCAAGCTTTCGCGGCCGCCTTTCAGGCAGTCGTCCGGCAACGGGTCCTTGAATGCGCCGGCAATAGCGGCGAAGCCTGCAAAGCGATCTCGCATCGAGCAGGCGATGTGCCAAACCATCTCGCCGCCCAAGCCGGAACCCGCCGCCATAACGCGCTGCCGATCGAGCGGGAAGCGAGCGAGCGCATCGTCCAGCACTTGGCCGACATAGGCAAAGTCAGCCTGACCCGGCCGCTGCGCGGCCCGAACGGGCCAGGCGCCGTCCGGCGCCCCAAGCGCGATCAATGCCGCCCCGTGCTTCGCCGCCTGACGGACAAGCCGTGCATCGGCCATGGCGGAGTTCGCTGTTTGCCCATCGGCATGGAAGTACAGCACGGCTCCGATTTTTCGGCTTGGCGGCTGCTGGTCTGGCATTCGAATGCGATATGCGCCGCCTACGACCAGGCAGTCGCTACCGGCGCTGCACGCGGGCGCCGTCCCAGCGCCCACGAATAGCGCTGACAGCGCGAGCAGGACCGCGAACGCGAGCGATCGTGGCGCGCGCTGTCCGATCATGCAGCTTCGGACTTCGGCGCCAGTATCGGCCTGAGGCGCGCGACCCGCGCCACGATCCCGGGGCGACGGACATCTTCCGGGGTCTTCAGGATGCCGGTTCGGTCGACGAACCCGACAGTCGTGGCGCTGAGCAAGGCCGAAATCGGCACGGCAAGCGCCAAACTCGCCGCAATCGGCAACAGCCAGATCGAGAGGACGCCCGCGACGATGAACGCGCCAGCGGCAAGCCCGATCAGCGTTTCCAGCCAATGGAAGCGCAGCAATGTCCACAAGGAGACCCGCCGCGCCTCCCGCTGTTGCGGCTTCCATCCAGCCGAAATGCCGAAGATCATGCGCAAGATCGACTTGGTCTGATGGATCATCATGATCGGCGCGACCATCGAGGAGAGCACGAACTCGATGGCGACCGCGCCGGTCAGGCCAAGCGCGCCGCCCCATTGCCGCGCGCCGCGCTCGATCCAGAGCGTGCTGATCAGGCCGATCAATTTCGGCGCCGCGAGCACGAACAATGTCAGCAGCAACAGACTGAACGCCCGTTCGGGATCCTCGCTTGGCAGGAACGGATCGTAGAGGAACCAGTTTGTCGTCAGATATACGCCGGACGCTTCATTCTGGATCCAGACCGCAATGCCGGCCAACAGGAACAGACACCAGATCGGCGCCAGAACATAGGACATGATGCCCTGTAACAGGTGAAAGCGGCTCATCAGCCGGAAGCCCGTCGCGCCGATCAGACCGATATGCTGAAGGTTGCCCTGGCTCCAGCGCTGGTCGCGGAGAATGACATCGATCAGCGCCGGCGGCGATTCTTCGTAGCTTTCCTTCAGCGACGGCACGATCCGGACGCGCCATCCGGCCCGGCGCAGCAGGGCCGCCTCAACGAAATCATGGCTCAGGATCGACCCGCCGAACGCGCCGCGATGCCGGAGGCGCGGCAGGCCGGCGCAGGCGGCGAATGCGCGGGTCCGGATAATGGCGTTGTGGCCCCAGTAATTGCCGTCATCGCCCGTCCAGAAACACATGCCTTCCGCCAGGACCGGCCCATAGGCCGCGGTCGCGAAGCGTTGCAGGCGGCCGAACAGCGTCGGCGTGTTGATCAGCCGCGGCACCGACTGCACCAGCGCAGCCCCCGGATCGGCGGCAAGTTCATCCGCCAGGCGCTCAATGGCATGGGCGCTCATCAAGCTGTCCGCGTCGAGAACGACCATCGCTTCATAGCGCGCGCCAAACCGCTCGCACCACTCGCGGATATTGCCGGACTTCTTGTCGATATTGGCGTCGCGGCGACGATAGTAGACATGGGCGCCCTTGGGCAGCGTCATCCGTGCGCGTTCGATCGCACGCCGTTCGGCGTCGGCGATCGCATCGTCCCGCGTGTCGCTCAGCACGAACACATCGAAGCGATGGCGGCTGCGGGCGGCGGACAGCGCCGAAAGCATCGCCGTGGCGTTGGCGACGACGCGATCCGGCGCTTCATTGTAGGTCGGCGCCAGAAGCGCGATCGTCAGCGGCGCTCCAGGCGGCCAGGCGCCCGGCGAACGGCCCCGCATGCGAATGCGAATGACGGCGCCGATGACAGCGTTGACCAAGGTCATCGCCAGCCAGACGAATGTGGCGGCGAACAGCACGATCATCACGATTTCCATGCCGGTCAGGCCGTTCGCGGCGAGGATCGCGGTCATTTCGCTGACAAACGCCGCTGTCAGCAGCAAGGTCGCCGCGAGCACCGCCCATTGCCGTCGCCGGATCCGCCAGGCGACCGCCGTCGACGGCGCCAGCGGATCGTGGAACGACGACCGCAGATTCTGATCCGGCATCGCAAGCGGGGCCGCCGCCGGCAAGTCATTCATAACGCTCATGCAATCCACCGATATAACCAAGTTTCCGATGCGGAAACGCTGGAATGCTTCAAAGTCGCGCCCAATTCGATGCTCTTGGCGGGGCCGGGCCGAAGCCCGAAGAACAACCGCACGCCGCCCGTATCCGGGTTGTCCTGCACCACCGGGTAATAGACTTCCCCGGCGCTCGCCCAGATGTCGGGCTCGACTTCCGCGGCGACGAAACCCGCCGGCTTGAAATCGATGACGATCAGGCGCCCGCCTTCGTGATGCGGGCCGATGCTGGTCCGCTCGACCGTCGCCAGCAGGCGCGGCGCATCCGGCTCGCCGCCCCAGCGCATGCGATAGTCGAAGGCGTAGCTCTCGCCCGCCTTCAGCGGCTGCTTGGGCCGCCAGAAGGCGACGATGTTGTCGACGTCTTCTCGCTCGACCGGAATTTCCACCAGAACGACGCTGCCCTCGCCCCAGTCGCCTTGCGGCTCGATCCAGAGGCTCGGCCGCGCGTGATAGGCCAGCGCCAGGTCCCGGTAATCGCGCCAGTCGCGGGCGCGCTGCATGAGGCCGAACCCGCGCGGGTCGGCGTCGGCGAACCAACTGACCTCAAAGGTCGGATTGTTCATCAGGGGCCGCCAGATCCGGCCGCCGCTGCCTGTCGCGATCAGCAGACCGTCCGAATCGTGGGCGGCTGGGCGATAGTCGTCGAAGCGCGGCCGGTTGATCCCGTTGAAATAGAACATGCTGGTCAGCGGCGCGATGCCCGCCTCAACGAGATCGCGCCGGGGGAACAGCATGGAGCGCACATCGACGATCGTCGCCTCGCCCGGCGTCACATCGAACTGGAATGCGCCGGTAATGCTTTTCGATTCCAGCAAGGCGTGGATGCGCACGGTTGAGGCGCCTGGCCGCGGCGTCTCGATCCAGAAGCGTTGAAAATCCGGGAACTCTTCCCGGCCCGGCTTGATCGTGTCGATCGCAAGCCCGCGAGCCGACAAGCCAAAGGTCTGGCCGCGCCCGATGCCGCGAAAGTAACTGGCGCCATGAAACACCATGAATTCATCCGCATAGTCGAAGCGGTTGAGGGCAGTGTGCAGGCGGAAACCAGAATGGCCGACGCCATCGATGGCCGGCAGGGGCGGCGCCAGCGGTCCAAGCAGGAAGTCCGCCATGCGGAACGGCAATGGGAACGCTTCGCCATTTTCGACGAGCGACAGCAGCACGGGCCGCCGATAGCCGTATCCCGATGGCAGCAATTGCAGTTGGAAGCGTTGGCCGGGCTCCGTCCAAAGCGGCTTTTCGGCGTTGAACCGAATGTCGCGGTACTGATCGAAGGTCAGGTTGCTCCATTCTTCCGGCACTTCCGGCGCTGGCTTATAGGCCTTGGCGGCAAGCTCGCGCGCCATCTGAACGACCATGTCGGGATTGAAGGCCATGCGGCCTGGCGTTTGCGCGCGCGCAAGCGTGCCGGCCAGCGTTGCAAAGCCGGCAGCGCCAAGCCCCCCTAAGAACTGGCGTCTCGTCGTATTCATGGGATTGCCGCTAACGCTCCGGTGCTGCGGTCACGGGATCGGCATAAGGCTTGCTCGCCCCAGTCGTCCCCTCCCCAGCTATCTTGGCAGGCTTAGTCGTCTGCCAAAGCGGGGTTTTATACCAACCTATGACGGCTGCAATAGTAATCAATCGGCAGAAGCCGATTGGACCGACGCCCGCCGTCGGCAAGATGTCGCGCCCCACATGGTTGCCGGTTTCGCGGGCCTGCGCACGCGCCAAACTGCCTGGAACGCCGCCCGAATAGCCTGCGGCGCGCACGATTGCTGCGATCATTTCCATTTCCTCCGCCGACCGGTCCGCATCGCGCTTGAAGCGGACCCTCAAGACGTTCGCCGCGTCACGACAGCCCCAAAGTCAGCGCTGACGTGTGACGGCCATGGATCAGAATGCTGGCCCTCGTACAGCCAAGATGGGGCGGCAATGTGGCGATCGCGGATCGATCTGCCTTAAGGCGGTCGATCTGGGCGGCTGGCAGGAGCAAGCCGAAGCGCGCGGCGCGACGGTTCGCCATCAGTTCGTCAAATTCTGCGGTCAGATAGGGCGTTCTTCCAATATAATCCGGATCAGCTGCGCCGAGAGCAGTTTGATCCAGCAGGTAAGATCGGGTTCCAGAACATGCGTCAGAATGCCGTTGCGCGGCGGACTTTCCTGCAATTCCTGTCGGCCGCCGCGGGAGCTTTCGCCGCTGGCGGGCCCGTCTCAGCGCTGGCCTCGGCGCTGGGATCGACGGCATTCGGCCCGCCAGTCCCTTTCAGCTTCGACGCCCTCGCCGCGCGCGCCCGGCGCCGCGCTGGCGAAGTCTATGGCAGGCCCCAGGCGGCGCACCGCCCTATCCTCGAGCGTATCGATTATGACGCCCACTGGCGGATCCGGTATCGCATGGACGCGAACCTCACCCCGGCCGCGCAATCGGCGCCCGTGCAGATGTTTCACCTGGGCCGATATTTTCAAACCCCCGTTCGGATCTTCGTCTGCGCCGACGGCGAGGCCCGGGAAGCGCTCTATCGCAACGCCTTGTTCGAGATGCCTGGCGACAGTCCGGCGCACGCCCTCCCCGATGACGCAGGTTTCGCCGGTTTCCGCGTGATGCGGCCGGACGGCCAGCCGGACTGGGTTTCGTTCCTCGGCGCCTCATACTTTCGGGCCGACGGCCCGTTCATGCAATATGGCCTGTCCGCCCGCGGCATCGCGATCGACACCGGCCTCGCCCGGGCGGAGGAGTTTCCGGAATTCGTCGAATTCTGGCTGGCGCCGCCGGAAGATCCGGCAGACGACATGACCGTCTATGGCCTGCTCGACGGTCCTTCGGTCACCGGCGCCTATCGGTTCGGCCTGCGCCGCGGCGACGCTGCAACCGGCCATCGGACATCGGTCTCGGCCAGCTTGTTCTTCCGCTCTGGCGTCGAACGGTTCGGCGTCGCGCCGCTGACAGGCATGTACTGGTTCTCCGAGCGCCGCCGCGAAGGCGCCCGCGATTGGCGGCCCGAAATTCACGATGTCGACGGACTGGCGATCGCGACCGGGGCGGGCGAACGCATCTGGCGGGGCTTGCGCAATCCAAAGGGCGGCATGACTTCCAGCTTCTTCGACGACAATCCCAAGGGCTTCGGCCTGATCCAGCGCGACCGCAGCTTCGAGAACTATCAGGACGACGGCGCCTTCTACGATAAACGCCCGTCGGCCTGGGTCGAGCCCAAAGGCGCCTGGGGCCGGGGCGCAGTGCAACTGATCGAGTTGCCGACCGGCGACGAGACCTTCGACAATATCGTCGCCTACTGGACGCCCGAACGGCAGCCGGCGGCTGGCGACGCGCCGACCTTCGACTACGTCGTGCACTGGACCGACCGCGATCCGCCGGCCGGCGACATCGCCCGCGTCGCTGCGACCTACCAGGGCGCGGGCGGCGCGCCCGGCCAGCCGCCCAGACCGGGAACCGGCAAGCTGGTCATCGATTTCGATGGCGCGGCGCTCGCCGGTCTGGACCGGGACAGCGGCGTCGAAGCCATGGTCTCCGCCAGCAATGGCGCGATCCTGGAACCGGTCGCGGCCCGTCCGGTGGTCGGGACAAGCCGCTGGCGGCTGAGCTTCGATTTCGAGCACCATGGTCCCAACCCGGTCGATATCCGCGCCTATCTCGCCCGCAATGGCGCGGCCTTGACGGAAACCTGGCTCGGCCTCGCGGAAGTCTAGCAAGCTGCTAGGACTGGGCGCGGTCAGCCGGTATGCCGCCGCTCTCCGCGCCCCTATAATCCGTGGCAATGCTTAATGGAGGGCAATTGCCATGACTTACACCATCGTCGCCCGCTGCCCCGAGACCCAGCGCCTTGGCATCGGCATCGCCACATATTCCCTCGGCGTCGGCGGCTATTGCCCGTTCATGCTGCGCGGCAAGGCCGCCATCTCCACACAAGCTTTCGCCAACCCGGCGCTTGGCCCTGTCGCGATATCAGCGCTCGAAGGCGGGGCGACGCCGCAACAGGCGCTTCGGGCGACCGCGGAGGCTGACCCAGGCTTCGCCTACCGCCAGGTCTGCATCGTCAGCCAGGACGGGGCGGTCGCGATGCACACCGGGCCGACGACCCGGCCCTGGGCCGGGCATCATGTCGGCAAGGGCTATGCCGCCTTCGGGAATGTCCTGAAAGGCGAGGCTGTCGTGGCGGCGATCGCAGGCGCGTTCGAAGCTTCGAGCGGCCAACGGTTGGATGAACGCCTGCTGGCCGCGATCGAGGCCGGACGCGACGCCGGCGGACAGGCGGCGGCGGACGGCGCCCACATCCCCGAACGCTCGGCGGCGCTGATCGTGGCGGGCGCGGATGTGGTCGAGGACCTGAACCTCCGCGTCGATCTCCATGACGATGCGGTGACCGAACTCCGGCGCGTCCATGCGGGCTACGCGCCCTATCTCCCCTATTACGCGCTCCGCGCTCGCGACCCGAAGAACACGCCGGCCCAGGATGTCTGGGCGCGGGAAAACCTGAGTTAGCGTTTGCCGCGCGCGTCGACCGGCCAGATATCGACCAGAGTGTCGCCCCGGCAGACGTGATAGCAGTCATGCAGGTTGACCGTTGGGTCGCAGTGCGGAGTCACGCATTCCAGCATGGCGCCGATGCTTAAGGGCGCGGCGCCTTCCGGCAGGCTGACCCGGCCATGCTCATCGCCCGACCAGCCGTAGGTCGAGCCCGCCGGCGCGCCCCGGGCGATGGTCGGCGGGAAGCCGTCGGTCGCGAAAGATTTCAGGCCGCCGTCTGTGGTGACGAAGCCCTCATGCTGGGCGCTGACGACGCTGGTCGCGATAAACAGCGCATCCTTGAAGGGCCGCGACCCATCCGCCCGGAGCGTGACGCGGTCGTAGTCGACATCCATCACCGTGAAGCTGCCGGCCTGCAGCTCGCCCAGCGCATCCGCGTCCGCTTCCAGCGCATGGGTGCCGGTGCCGCCGCCGGTCATCAGCGGCGGAGCGACGCCGGCGGCCTTCAGCGCGGCCTCGACCTGGCGCATCTGCTGCGCCACCTGCTCCGCCCCCGATTTCCGGAGGTCGAAATCGACGATGTGCTGGAGATAGCCGGCATAGCCCTGAATGCCGCCGAACCGGAGGCCCGGCGCGGCGGCAATCTCCAGCGCGAGCGCCGTCGCCTGCTGCGCCGAGGGCACGCCCGTGCGCTTCGATCCCACATCGATATCGACAAACACGGTCAAGGGCTTGGCGCCTTCGCCGGCGGTCGCGGCCGCCAGCATGGCGACGTTCGCAGGGTCATCGGCGACAACGGCCAAATCCGTCGCGACCGCGTTCAGCGCGACCAGCCGATCGACCTTGGCCTGCTGCACGACCGGCGAAGTGATCAGCACGCCGGGCACGCCGGCCCGTCCAAGCGCTTCCGCCTCGCCCAGCGTGGCGCAACAGGCGCCGACGGCCCCCGCCTCCACCAGCAGCTTCGCGATAGCGACGGATTTATGGGTCTTGGCATGGGGCCTGAGCCGGAGGTTGTGCGCTTTGGTCCAATCCAGCATCGTCTGGATGTTGGCCTCCAGGATGTCCAGGTCCAGCACCAAGGCCGGCGTCGACAGGCGCTGGCGAGAGCCGGGCACGCCGATCAGATGGGCATTCAGGGAAAGCTCGGCGAGATCGCGCGGCATGGCGGGTCCTATTTCGGCCAGAAGGATTTCAGATGCGCCGTAAGCGCAGCGACTCCGCCCGCGTCCAGCATGGTCGCGGCGCCCAGGTTCGGGACTTTCGGCCAGCCCGCGTCGACGAAGGTCTGGCCGCCGTAGCTCTGCGGCGCGGCATAGCGCGGAATGACGTGATAATGGACATGCGGATCGACCATCATCAGCATCAGATAATTGATCTTGTCATAGCCGAAGGCCCGGCCAAGCGTCGCCTCGATATCCCGGATCGCCCTGGGCAAGACCGCGAATGCGTCGGCCGAAAGCGCTGATAACGCCAGCGCCGGCTCGGTCGCCGCCAGGACGAGAGACCCGAGGGACGGCTGCGCCGGGCGCAGCAACACCATCCAGGACCCATAGTCCTTGATCAACGTGGCGGGATGCCCGAAGGCTGCGATGGTTTGATTGGGCGCATCAGTCATACCCCGCAGCTTAGCCGCGGCCCGACCCCGGCGCCAATGGGCGTCGGCGGCGGGCGAAGCACCACCCGTAAGCCTGATTTCCCTGCCCTCACCCCACCTCCATCGCCGCATCCGGATCGCGCGCCCATTCCTGGAGCGAGGCGTCGTAGACAGCGGCTGGGGGGCGGCCGAGGAGGTGTTGGGCGAAGGCGATCTGAGAGGCCGCGATGCCGCCGCCGCAGTAGATCACCAATTGCTTGTCCGCCGTCGCGCCCGCCGCATCGAACGTCGCAGCGACCTCCGGGAGCGGGCGGAAGGCGTAGGTCTTGGGGTCGAGCATCGCCGCCGCCGGCACATTGACGCTGCCGGCGATCCGGCCGGGGCGGCCATAATTGGCGCCGCCGCCGGCATGCTGGGCCGGCGAGAGCGCGTTCACGACGACGGCGCCCGCATCCGCCCGCGCGGCGTTGACCGCGGCCTGATCGACGAACAGGCCGGGGCGGAATCGGGCCGTGAAGGTCGCCTTGGGAAAGGCCCCGGCTGCGGTCGCGGTCGCCCGCCCCTCCGCCGACCACTTCCGCCAGCCGCCGTCCAGCACCGCCGCCCGGTCGAAGCCGAACGCCCGCAGCATCAGCCAGAGCCTCGGCGCCCAGGACATGGAGCCGCCGGAATAGACGACGACCGTCGCATCGTCCCCGACGCCGAGCGCGCCGATGGCGGCCGCAAACCGCTCCGGCGACGGCAGAGTGAAGCGGAGCGGGCTTTGGTCGTCGGAAAGGTCCTGGATCAGGTCGGCGAACACGGCGCCCGGAATGTGGCCGGCCGTGTAGTCGGCTAGGCCCGATTCCATCCGCATGCCGCCGTCGCCGGTCGGGTGCAGGTGCACCGTCGCATCCAGCACGCGCAGGCCAGGGTTCGACAAATTATCGGCGAGCCATTCGGTCGAAACCAGGGGGCCGGGGAGGTCGAGCGGCATGGCGGGCGATCCTTCTAAAGCGGAATGGCGAGCAGCGTGTCGACGCGCTCATTATCGAAGATGACAAGCTTTTCCAGGAAGACCGGCGGGTCCCGGTCGATGGCGATCCGGTCCTGATAGCGACCGACGCTGAACAGCACGGCATTGCCGCGAATATCGATCCGGATCGCCTGATAATTGGCGACGACGGTCGCGACGCCCGCTTCGAGGCCGTGAACCTCGATGCCGGACACGAAATGCTTGTAGCGGTGGTCCTCGAAGATGTTCGCCCGCCGGATTGAGGAGACGCGGTCGTGCAGCATCGCCCGCGAGTCCGCGTGGATTATGCCAAGCGGCAGGCCCTGATCGTGGTTCTCGGCGGAGATGATCTTGTAGAGGCAGGTGTCGGCGAAGAAATCCGGCCAGGCTTCCAGCCGGTCGTCATCGATGGCGCGGATATAGCGGGCGTAGAGCCGCTCGATACGGAAGTACAGGGTCTGGTCGTCGGATATGGGCGCGGTCATCAGCTTGGATCACATGTCCATCGCTGCGCGGTAGGCCTGCCAGAAGCCCCGGATCGAGACCTCGGTCGCGCGGGCCTTGCTCGATTCGACGCCCTCCCCGCCCATGGGCACGATGCCGACTTCCCCCGTGACGCCCTGGATCGCCTTCTGGACGAAGCCGCCGATGCAGCCATCCTCCATCGAGATGTATCCGGCCGGACCGACAAGGTTGGACTGCTTCAGGCGCCGGGCCTGCATCGCCGGGTCATCGTCGGCATAGCCGACATGGCTCCAGACCAGTTCCGTTTCCGAAACGCCCTTCGGCAAGACCTGACGGATGGCGATCGAGTTGTAGTGGCATTGCAAGCCAAGCGACGGGAAGACCGAGAGGATGCGCGTCGTCATGCCCTCCCCCGATTCGTCGACCGTATCCAGGAGCGTCGGGTCCTGCAGTTGCATGTCCTTCAAGGAATGGATGCCGTCGGCTTGATAATCCGGGTGGTCGTAGCCGGTCTTGCTTTTGCCGTAGCTGATATGATTGCCGCCGCCCGCGCCGATGACGATGCCGCCGTCCTGGCTCAAGCGGTTCAGCTTGAAGGTGTTGAAGAACGTATGCAGCAAGCTCGCGTGATAGCTGTCGCGCAGGTTCTCGTTATAGATTTTCCAGTTATTTGGCAGCACCTGCACATTCCGCCCGAGATAGCGCAGCGGCTTGCCGAGGATGCTGCGCATGTGGCTGGCGATTTCCGGCCCCACATAGGTTTCGAAGTCCGGCGTCGCCTCGGAATAGGTCCCGAAGATCAGGCCGCAGAACACCGTGATGCGGAGGCGCCGCAAGCCATGGGCCGATTTATCGAAGCCCGGCGCCAGGCCGCCCTGGCCGCCGACGCCCCGCTCGAACGCGACGCCGTGCAAACTGCCGTCCAGCTTATAGGTCCAGGAATGGTAAACGCAGGTCAGCAGCTTCTCGTTGCCGCGCTTCTTCAGGCAGACCAAGGCGCCGCGGTGGGCGCAGCGGTTCTCCATCGCATGGATGTCGCCATTGCGGTCCCTGGTGACGATGACCGGGGTTTCACCGACAAACGTCGTCCGGTAGTCGCCCGGCTCCGGGATTTCGCAAGCGAGGCAGAGGTAATTCCAGACCGGCCCGCGATAGATGCGCTTCAGCTCCTGCTTATAGAGCGCTTCGTCCGTATAAAGGTCGTAGGGAATCTCTGACAGGCCCTTGCCGGGGAAGCGCACATCGCTGGCGGTATCGCTCTTGGCGTCCATAAGGCAATCTCCCAATCCGAATTCCCTGGATGCTACAGTGTCGCGTCCGCTTGAGAAAGCCGCTGCGCCCATGCCGCCATCCCCGAAAGCCATCGTCGCCATCGACGCGCCCGCGCGCGGCATCCTCTGCATGGTGATCGGCACGGTGCTGCTGACCTCCAATGACGCGATCACGAAATGGCTGCTATCGACCCTGCATCCAGGCGACGTCATGGCGTGGCGCGGGCTGTTGTCCTTGCCGTTCATTCTGCTGATCCTGCGGCTTGAAGGCTCGGGCCTTCGCGACCTGAAAAGCAACGCGCCGGCCAGAAGCGGCCTGCGCGCGATGCTGGCGCTCGCGACCAGCGTGCTGGTGATCGTCTCCTTCCAGGTTCTGCCGCTCGCCGATGCGCTCGCGGTGATCTTCGTCTCGCCCCTGATGGTGACAGCGCTGTCCGCGATCATCCTGAAGGAGGCCGTCGGCTGGCGGCGCTGGACGGCGACCTGCGTCGGCTTCGCGGGCGGCCTGATTATTGTCGGGCCAAGCTTCGACGCCATCGGCTGGTGGGTGCTGGCGCCGCTCGGCGCCGCGACGACGGCGGCGCTTCGGGATATCGCGACCCGGAAGCTCGGCAGCATCGATCCCGGCCCGTCGATCCTGTTCTGGACGATGCTGGTCGCGACCCTGGGCGGCTTCGCCAGCTTGCCTGTCCTCGGCATGTCGCCGATGACGGATACAGCCTGGCTGCTGATCCTGGCGTCCGCCGCGATGCTCGCGCTTTCGAACCGCTTGACCATCGCCGCCTTCAAGCTGGCTTCGGGCTCGGTCGTGGCGCCGCTGAAATATCTGGCGCTGATCTGGGCGGGCGGCATCGGCTATTTTGTCTGGGGCGATGTGCCGGACGTGCAGAAGGTGATCGGCGCTGCGATCATCGCGGCGGCCGGGTTATATATCTGGCGACGGGAAATCATCCTTGCACGAAAGGCAAAGCCATGACCGACATCACGGTAAAGCGCTACGCGACGCCCAAAGGCGAGATCGCGCTCCGCGAAGCAGGCGGCGGCGCGGGCAAGCCGCTTGTCTTCCTGCATGGCCTTGGCGGCTCCTCCAAGTCCTGGGGCCGGCAGTTGGAGCATTTCGGCCAGACCCGCCGAACCATCGCCTGGGATTGCCCCGGTTATGGCGAGAGCGCCGACTTTCCCGGCGGCAAGCCGACCTGCCACGATTTCGCGAAGGCGTTGCTGGCGGCGCTGGATCAGGCCGGCGTCGGCGACTTCGACCTGGTCGGCCATTCCATGGGCGGGGCGGTCGCGCCCTGGGTCGCGCGGCTTGCGCCCCTGCGCGTCGGCAAGCTGACATTGTCCGCGACCAAGGTGAGCTTCGGCGCCGACAGCCCGCTTGGCTATGAGAAACGGCTGGCGGAACGGCGGGCGATGGACGACCGCACCTTTGGCGAAGCTCGCGCCCGCGGCATGGTCGGCGCGCAAAGCCCGGCGTTCCAGGCCGTCGCCGCCATCGCCGGCGAAATCCGCCTCACGGGCTATCAGGGCGCCATCGCGCTTTTGTTGCAGGCCGACAATCGCGCCATCCTGCCGACGATCGCCCAGCCGACCCTGGTAATCGCCGGCGCCGACGACACGATCGCCCCCGCCGAGGCCACCCAGGCGGTCAAGGACGCCGTGCCCGGCGCCCGCCTGACCACCATCGCCGCGGCGGCGCACGCGGCCTACCTGCAACAGCCCGCGCACTATAACGCCGTCCTCGAAGACTTCCTCGCCAGCGACTGACGGCTTGCCGCCAGGCCCGTCTCCCCGCGCATCTCGACCGCGCGCCGGGGAGCGGCTAACACTGCCGACCCTTCCCGCGACTGAAAGTTCGATCATGCCCGACGCCGCCCTTCTCGACGCCATTGCCGCCCTGGCGCGCGACGCCGGCAAGACGATCATGCCGTTTTTCCATCAGGACGATGTCGCGACCTCGACCAAGGACGACGCCCGGCGCAGCCAGGTCACGGAAGCCGACCTGGCGGCGGAGGCCGTCATTCTGGCCGGGCTCGCGCGGCTGACCCCGGACGTTCCCATCGTCGCCGAGGAAGAGGAGGCCGCCGGCCGCACGCCGGATATTTCAGGCGGGCGCTTCTGGCTCGTCGATCCCCTGGACGGCACCAAGGAGTTCTTGAAGAAAATTCCGGAATTCACGGTCAATATCGGCCTGATCGAGCATGGCAAGCCGACCATGGGCGTCGTCTACTCCCCGGCTTCGGGCGACATGTATGCGGGCGCCGTCGGGCTCGGCGCCTGGATGGAGCAGACGGGCAGGCCCCGCCGGCCGATCCAGGTCAGGCCCTTTCCGCCGGAAGGCATCATCGTGACGCTCAGCCGGACCTATGGACAATCGACGGACGTGAAGCGCTTCCTCGCGCGCTATGACGTGACGCGGCAGGTCGATGCGGGCAGCTCGATCAAGTTCTGCCTGATCGCGGCCGGTGAAGCGGATGTGTATCCGCGATATGGCGGCTCCATGGAATGGGATACGGCTGCGGCGCACGCGGTCCTGGCGGCGGCCGGCGGGTCGGTTCGCGAGATCGACGACGGGCCGGAGCTTGGCTACGGCAAGCCCGGCTTCCGCAACAGCTATTTCATCGCCTGGGGCGGCGTCGACGCCTGACGATTTCTTGCTGACTTTGATTCAGATCAATTTGACTTCTCCCGGAGTTGCCTAAGTTTCAGGTCAGCAAAGGGAGAAAGATCATGTCGCTGTCCACTATTCTGGCGCCAATCGACAAGGAACACGCAGCCGCCACCCTGGCGCTCGCCAACCTGGTCGCTGCCAAGCTGAAAGCCCCGGTCAATGCCTTGATCGTGAAGCGCGATCCCGTGGACGCGATTCCGATGATCGGCGAAGGCATTTCCGGCGATATCGTGCAGCAGATCATGGACTCCGCGGAAGCTGCCGCGGAAGCCGACGCCGCGGCGGTTCGCAAGGCCTTTGCGTCCTGGAAAGGCGATAGCGCAGCGCAACTCTCCGAAACGGTCGGCCGCCTGGAGAACGCGGTCGCCCGGATCGGCCGCGCCCACGGCTTGACGGTGATTTCCTCCAGCGACGGGATGCGGAGCGCAATCGACGCGGCGCTGTTCGAGACCGGCCGGCCCGTCCTCCTGGCGCCGCTCGATGAAGTGAAATCCGTCGGCGACCGGGTCGCGATCTTCTGGAAAAGCAGCGCCGAGGCGGCGAAAGCCGTATGGGGCGCCATGCCCTTCTTGCGCACCGCCCAGAAGGTCAAGGTATTCACGGTCGGCGACAGCGACGCGGAACTGGCGGACCTGCAGCAATTGCGGGCAGGCCTGGCGCTTGCCGGCGTCAAGGTCGAAGTTCAGGCCATAGCGCCGAACAGCGACGGCGACGCGGCGCAATTGATCGACGCTGCAGCCGACATGGACGCGGATCTGGTGGTCATGGGCGGCTTCACCCACAGCCGCCTCCGCGAACTGGTGCTGGGCGGCGTCACCGAGACCGCTCTGGGCAATCTGGCGCGGCCGACGCTGCTCGCGCACTGATGCGGCTCCGGGACTCGCGCACTAATGCGGCTCCGGGCGCTTTGAGGGCATTCTGAAGGCGTTGCATTTTGCTGCGGCCGGCCTAACGTCTGGGTCGCCCGCCCATGCGACGTGAGCGGCTTTTGGACCTTGGATCGAAATCGATTTAAGGTCGGCCGGTCACGTCCCTGTCCCTCGCAACAGAATGCGCCCGCCCGATGCCTGAAGCGCCCAATCCCGCCCTGACGCCGTCGCTCCAGGCGACGATCCACGCCATTGTCGGCGACGCCGGCATGGTCACCGACCCTGACGCGATCGCGCCGCTCCTCCGGGAGCCGCGCGGCCTCTTTCAGGGCGCCGCCAGCCTCGTCGTCCGTCCGGGAACGACGGCTGAAGTCGCCGCCGTCGTCAAGGCTTGCGCCGCGGCCGGCGTCGCTATCGTGCCCCAGGGCGGCAATACCGGCCTCTGCGGCGGCGCGACGTCCGAAGCTGGCATGGTGCTGCTGTCGCTCTCCCGGATGAACCGCATCCGCGACATCGATCCCCTGGACTATACGGTCACGCTCGAGGCCGGCTGCATCCTGCAGAACGTGCAGGACGCCGCGGCTGAGGTCGACCGCCTGTTTCCGCTTTCGCTCGGCGCCGAAGGCAGTTGCCAGATCGGCGGCAATCTTTCGACCAATGCCGGCGGCATCAACACGCTGCGCTACGGCAATGCGCGGGACCTGGTTCTGGGCCTGGAAGTCGTCCTGCCGGACGGCCGCATCTGGAACGGCCTGAAGCGCTTGCGCAAGGACAATACCGGCTACGACCTGAAGCACCTGTTCATTGGCGGCGAAGGCACGCTCGGCGTCATCACGGCCGCGACCTGCAAGCTGTTCCCGCGCCCCCGGGAAGAAGTCTCGGCCTTTGTCGCGATCCGGGACGTCAAGGCGGCGATCGAATTGCTGTCGCGGCTGCGGCTCGGCACGGGCGATCAGGTGTCCGCTTTCGAGTATATCCAGCGCTTCGGCATCCATCTCGCGGTCAAGCATGTGCATGGCTGCCGCGATCCGTTACAGCAGACCTATGACCACTATGCCCTGTTCCGCGCCAGCGCCGGCCGCGCCGACAGCGGCCTTCGGGACATCGTCGAGGAAACGCTTGCGACAGCTTATGAGGACGGCATCGTGCTCGACGCCGTGCTGGCGGAGAGCGAAGCTCAGGCGCAGGCGTTCTGGCGGATCCGCGAAGGCGTCGTCGAAGGCCAGATCCCGGAAGGCGGCAGCATCAAGCACGATATCGCCGTGCCGGTCTCGCGCATTCCGGAATTCATGGAGCGCGCTGGCCCGGTCGTCGAAGCGACCGTACCGGGCGCGCGGACCTGCGCCTTCGGCCATGCCGGCGATGGCAACCTGCACTACAACGTCACCCAGCCCGAGGGCATGGACAAGGCTGAATATCTGAAGCAATGGCACAAGCTGAACCACGCCATCCACGAAATCGTCGTCGACATGGGCGGCTCGATCTCGGCGGAGCACGGCATCGGCAAGCTGAAGGTCGACGAACTCCGGGCTTTCAAGCCTAGTCTGGACCTGGAATTGATGCGCCGGGTCAAGCAAGCGTTCGATCCGGAAGGGCTGATGAACCCCGGCAAGGTCTTGTGACGGCGCTACGGGCGCTTATTTGCGTTCTCGCGCTGGCGCTGGCGCCGGGCGCGGCGAACGCCGACACTGCGCGGATCGCGGTCGCATCCAACTTCACGAGCGCCGCGAAAGCGCTCGCGGACGAATACGCCGCCCTCTCCGGCCACGCGATAACGCCAAGCTATGGCGCGACGGGCGCGCTCTATCTACAGATTTCCCAGGGAGCGCCCTATGCGGCCTTTCTGGCGGCGGACCAAGCTCGCCCTGCCCTACTGCTGCAGGACGACCGCGCTGTCCCCGGCAGCGGCTTTACCTATGCCATCGGCGAGCTGGCGCTGTTCAGTCGAGACGCGGCGGCGGCGCTCGGGCCGGACTATCTGAAGCAAGCCCCGTTCGAGCGGATCGCCATAGCGGACCCGGCGACGGCGCCATACGGCCTCGCCGCGATGCAGACGCTGCAGTCGCTTGGCCTCGACGCTGTCCTGGCTCCGCGCATCGTCCGCGGCAAGAACATCGGCCAGACGTTTCAGTTCATCTGGAGCGGCGCCGCCGAGGCAGGCTTTGTCGCCCGGTCCCAGATCGCCGACGCCGGCGCCGGCGCCCATTGGACCGTGCCTTCAAGCTTGCATGAACCGATCGCCCAGGATGCCGTGCTGCTTGACGCCAGTTCGGTCGCAGCACGTGGCTTTCTGGCCTATCTGCGCTCGCCCGCCGGCCGCGCGACCATCAGCCGGCACGGCTACGCGACGCCTGAATAGCGGGCCGGCGGCGTGGCAGCCCTTCTGGAAATCTGGCCGGCGGTGGCCCTGACCCTCAAGCTCGCAAGCGTGACGACGCTGGCGCTGCTGGTTCTGTCGACGCCGCTCGCGTGGTGGCTGGCGCGGAGCCGGGTTCGCTGGAAGGAAGGCGTCGCGGCGATTGTCGCCATGCCGCTCGTGCTGCCGCCGACCGCGCTCGGGTTCTATCTGCTGCTGGCCCTGGGGCCGGACGGTCCGGGCGGCGCCGTCGCGGGGCTCTGGGGCGGCCGCAGCCTGGCGTTCACCTTCGAAGGCCTGGTGATCGGCTCGGTCATCTATTCGCTGCCCTTCGTCGTCCAGCCGATCCGCAATGCGTTTCAGGCGATCGATAACGGCATGCTGGAGGCCGCCGCCTCCCTCGGGGCAAGCCCCTGGGACGCCTTCTGGAGCGTCGCGGTTCCCCTGGCCCGCACCGGATTTCTGACGGGCGCTGTCCTGGGCTTCGCGCACACGATCGGCGAGTTCGGGGTGATCCTGATGATCGGCGGCGACCTCCCCGGCGAAACCCGCGTCGCCTCCATCGCGCTCTATGATTTTGTCGAGACGCTGCAATGGGGAAAGGCGCATCTCCTGGCAGGGGGCATGGTGGTCTTCGCGTTCCTGGTCGTGCTGACCGTTCTGCTGATGGATAAGCGCGGGCGGGTCCGGCAATGATCGAGGCTGCGTTCAAGGGGCGGCTTGGCGGCTTCGATCTCGACGCCTGCTTCGCCGTGCCGGCGAGCGGGGTGACCGCGCTCTTCGGGCCGTCGGGCTCCGGCAAGACCAGCATCCTGCGCTGCCTGGCCGGCCTGACCCAGCTTGACGGCCGCCTGAGCGTCAATGGCGAGGTCTGGCAGGACGCGCGCACGTTCGTGGCGCCCCATCGCCGCGAGGCCGGGTATGTCTTCCAGTCGGCGACCTTGTTCCCTCACCTCTCTGTCGCGGGTAATCTGGCGTATGGCGAAAAGCGCGCGGCCGCCCGGCGGCGCGGCGCAGCCAGCCAGCCCGTGCTCGACCGGGATGCGATCATCGACCTGCTGGGCCTGGCGCCGTTCATCGACCGCAGGCCGTCCGACCTTTCCGGCGGCGAACGCCAGCGGGTCGCGATCGGGCGCGCCCTCCTTGCCGCGCCCCGGCTGCTCCTGATGGACGAGCCCCTGTCGGCGCTCGACGCCATGACCAAGGCCGACATCCTGCCCTATCTGGAACGCCTGGCCGCCGTCGCCGCCATGCCCATCGTCTATGTCAGCCACGATATCGGCGAAGTGGCGCGGCTGGCCGATCGTATCGTTCAAATCGCGGGCGGCCGCGTCGTCGGCTGCGGCTCGACGGCCGACATGCTGGAGCGGCTCGGCCTTGAAGCCGGCGTGCCGGCGTTCGAGGAAAGCGCGCTGCTGACCGGCGTCATCGCCAGCCACGATACGGCGCTGCGGCTGACGCGGGTCGACTGCGGCGGCCAGTCGCTCACCGTGCCGCCGCTCGACCTGCCGGTCGGCCAGACGATCCGGGTCAGGGTCCGGGCGCGGGATGTCGCGATCGCGCTCCAGCGGCCGTCCGGCATCAGCATCCGCAATATTCTGGACGCCACGATCCTGACGATCGACGCGGCCGAGGACGCCGTGCACGGCGATGTCGTGCTTGGCATCGGCGACGCCCGGATCAAGTCCCGGATCACCCGCGAAGCGATGGCGGAGCTTGCGCTGAAACCGGGCATGCCCGCCTTCGCCCTGATCAAGAGCGTGTCCTTCGACGGCCGCCGCGGCTACACTGCGCGCGACCCAGAAACCGGAGCCGACGCCAGATGACCGCCATTCGTATCGCCGCTGGCCCCTATGTCTTCGCCGCCCGGCTCGAGACCGCGGCCGCGCCGAAAACCTGCGCCGCTTTCCGCGCCGCCATGCCGTACGTCAGCAAGATCGTCCATGTTCGCTGGAGCGGCGAAGGCGTGTGGATTCCGCTCGGCGACTATAAGTTCGGCGTCGATTACGAGAACCACACCAGCTACCCGGCGCCGGGCCAGATCATCCTTTATCCCGGCGGCATCAGCGAAACCGAGATTCTGCTGGCCTATGGCGGCGTCTGCTTCGCCTCCAAGATGGGCCAGCTCGCCGGCAATCATTTCATCACGATCACCGGCGGCATGGAAAATCTCCATGCCCTCGGCGTCATGACGCTCTGGGAAGGCGCCCAGGACATCCGCTTCGACCTGGCCTGACTGCCCACGACTACAACTTCGCCCTGCGCAAGCGAAGCGCGTTCGCAATCACCGAGACCGACGACAAGCTCATCGCCGCCGCCGCCGCCATCGGCGAAAGCAGCAGGCCCGTGAACGGGTAAAGCACCCCTGCCGCGAGCGGCACCCCCGCCGCGTTATAGAAGAACGCGAAGACCAGGTTCTGGCGGATGTTGCGCATCGTCATCTGGGCCAGGCGCCGCGCGCGGACGATGCCGTTCAGATCGCCTTTAACCAACGCCATGCCAGCGCTTTCAATGGCGACATCCGCGCCCGTGCCCATCGCAATGCCGACGTCCGCCGCCGCCAGCGCCGGCGCGTCATTGACGCCGTCGCCCGCCATCGCGACCGAGCTGCCGGCTTTCTGCATTTCGGTCACAGCCGCCGCCTTGTCCTCCGGCGAGAGGCCGGCTCGGACGTCATCAATGCCGAGCTTGGCCGCGACCGCCTGCGCCGTCCGCGCATTGTCGCCCGTCGCCATCACGATCCTTAATCCAAGCGAACGGAGCGCGATGAGCGCATCCGGCGTCGAATCCTTGATCGGATCGGCGACGGCGAGCGTCCCCGCAAATACCTGATCGACGACCACGAACATCACCGTTTCGCCTTGATCGCGGCGCGCATTGGCGCCCGCCTCCGCCGCGCCTGGATCGACGCCCATGTCCGCCAGCAGCTTCCCGTTGCCAAGCGCCACCGCCTGGCCGTCGATTTCGCCCTGCACGCCCTTGCCGACGATCGCCTTGAAGTCCTTGGCCTCGCTGAGCGTCAGCCCCTCGGCCTCCGCGCCCGCGACGATCGCGGCCGCCAACGGATGCTCCGACCCGCGCTCCAGGCTCGCGGCCAGCCGCAGGACTGTCGCCGCGTCGAAGCCGTCGGCAGGATCGGTCGCCGTCAGCTTCGGCTTGCCCTCGGTGAGCGTGCCGGTCTTGTCGACGATCAGAACATCGGACTTCGCGAACCGCTCCAGCGCCTCGGCATTCTTGATGAGAACGCCGGCCTGGGCGCCCCGTCCGGTCGCGGTCATGATCGACATCGGCGTCGCCAGACCGAGCGCGCATGGACAGGCGATGATCAGCACGGAGATGCCCGCGATCAGTCCATAGGCCAGCGCCGGCGACGGCCCCCAGATCGACCAGGCAAGGAACGCCAGAACCGCCGACACGATGACGGTCGGCACGAAATAGCCCGCAACCGCATCCGCCAGCTTCTGGATCGGCGCGCGGGAGCGCTGGGCGGTCGCGACCAGGTCGACGATCCGCGCCAGCATGGTGTCCTTGCCGACGCGCTCCGCCTCGACCAGGAGACCGCCCGTGCCGTTCAGCGTCGCGCCGGTGACGGCGTCGCCCGCCGATTTCTCGACCGGCACCGGCTCCCCGGTCAGCATGCTTTCATCGACTGACGACCGGCCTTCGATGACCACGCCGTCGACCGGAACCTTTTCGCCCGGACGAATGCGGACGCGGTCGCCGACGACGACATCCTCCAGCGGCCGCTCTTCCTCCCGGCCGTCGGCGAGGACGACGCGGGCGGTCTTGGCGCTGAGGTCCATCAGCGCGCGGATGGCGGCGCCGGTCTGATCGCGGGCGCGCAACTCCATCAACTGGCCGAGCAACACCAGCACGACGATCACCGCCGCCGCCTCGAAGTACAGGCCGACGCCGCCGTCCGCCATCTGAAACCCTGGCGGAAAGATGCCCGGCGCCACGGTCGCCGTCACGCTGAAGGCAAACGCCGCCGATACGCCCATGGCGATCAGGCTGAACATGTTCAGATGCATCTGGCGGAATGACTTGGCGCCCCGCGCCAGGAACGGCCAGCCGCTCCAGAGGACGACAGGCGCCGCCAGCAGCAACTCGATCCAGGCCGCATAGCCGCCAAGCCAGCTTTTGATGGGCAATCCGAACATCGGGCCCATGGCGATCATGATCAAGGGCACGGTCAGCGCGGCGCCGACAAGGAAGCGGCGGCGGAAATCAAGATATTCCGGGTTCGGCCCGGCGTCGGCCGCAGGCGGACCCATCGGCTCCAGCGCCATGCCGCAAATGGGACAATCGCCGGGGCCTTCCTGCTTGACCTCGGGATGCATCGGGCAGGTGTAGATCGTGCCTTCGGGCATCGGCTCGGGCAGCGGCCGGTCGCCCAGATACTGCGCGGGGTCGGCCTCGAACTTGTCGGCGCATCCGGATGAGCAGAAATAAAACCGCTGGCCCTCGTGCCGCGCCATGTGCCGGGCGCTTCGGCGCTGGACGGTCATGCCGCAGACCGGATCCTTGGCTTCGATATAGTCGTCGGGCGCGCCCGCGAACTTCGTCTGGCAGCCGCTGCTGCAAAAATGATAATCGACGCCGTCATGGCGGTGATGCGGTTTGCCGGATTCCGCCTCTACCGTCATCCCGCAAACCGGGTCGCGTTCAATCTCTGCCTGCTTTGCCGCTTCAGCCATGATGGGCTCGCCTTTGACTGCTGTTCCCCAAGCATATGGGGTTTCCAGCAACTGGAAGGTCAAGGGGCAAAATTGCCGGTCGTCAAAGCAGTCCGGGCAGGAAGGTCGCGAACGCCGGCACGAAGTAGACGATCGTCATGCCAAGCAGGAACAAACCGACAAACGGCAAGGCCGCCTGGAAGATGTCGCGAATATGCGCGTCCGGCGCGACGCCCTTGAAGGCGAACATCGCATAGCCGAAGGGCGGCGTGATGCCGCCGACGGTGACGTTCAGCAACATCAGCATCCAGAACCAGATCGGGTCGAAGCCAAGCGTTTCCACCACCGGCAGATAGATCGGGATGACGACCAGCATGAGCGCGACCTGGTCGATGAACATGCAGAAAACGAACACGATCGCCATCATCGCGAGCAGGATCGCCCAGGCCGGCCAGGACGTATCGGCGACGAGCGCCGCCAGGTGGCCGGTCGCGCCGCTGAACGCCAGCAATTGGCTGAACAGCGTCGAGCAGGCCATGATGATCAGGATCATGCTGGCGATGTAGGCCGATTGCATCAAGCTGTCCCAAAGCATCCTGACGGTCAGCCGGCGGAACACCAAGGCTGTCAGAATGGCGCCGACGACGCCGGTCGCCGCAGATTCCGAGGGCGTCGCGACGCCCGTCAGAATGAAGCCCATAACGCAGAAGATAATCAGCGCGAACGGCAGGCAGCGCGCCAGCAACACGAACGCTCCCGGCCCCGCGCCCTGGCCGGCCACGCGCGCCTCCGACGGCGGCGCCAGGCCGGGGCGCGCCCGGCAGAGCAGCAGCGCATAGGCCAGAAACAGGCTGGACAGCAGCAGGCCCGGCAGGATGCCGGCGATCAGGAGACCGGCGACTGACACATTGGCGAGGGTCGCGATAATAATGGCGAGGACGCTCGGCGGAATGATCGGCGCGATGCTGGCGCCCGCAAGGATCACCCCGATCGACAGCTTCTTGTCATAGCCCCGCGCGATCATGCCCGGATAGACCGTGCGCCCCATCATCGCCGCGACCGCCATGTTGGAGCCGGACAGCGCGCCGAAGACCGTCGCCAGCGCCATCGCGAGCGCGTATTGCCGGCCGCAGATCCGGCCGATCAAGCCGTCCGCCGCCTCGAACAGCACATTCGTCGACCCGGAGCGGAACAGGATTTCGCCCATCAGAACGAAAAGCGGTATTGCCGTCAGCGTCGCGGTTGTCGTCGTGTCGAAGACGGAGTTGACCAGCATGCCGAAAGCGTTCGGCCCAAGGAAGGTCAGCACGCCGGCCACGTTGATCAGCAGAAACGCCAGGAAGATCGGCATGCCGGAGAAGAACAGGCCAAAGAGCAAGCCGCCCGCGGCCAGAAGCACCGCCCACCACGCGACCATCTAAAGCTCCTGCGGCTCAGGCCGCGATGAGGCGGGCGGCCCGAACGCCAGTCGCAGAAACTGCAGCGCCGCCAGGCCGAATCCCAGCCCGATCCAGCCGGAGACCCACCATTTCGGAATGGGATATGCCGCCATCATCTGGATATTGCGCTCGATCTGGCGCGCGGTTTCGCCGCCCGCGAACCAGGCCATGGCGGCCGTCGCGGCGAAGCCCAGCAACCAGATGATCCGCTCCAGACCGTTGCTGAGCTTTGGCGGCAACGCCTCCAGCAGCACGGTGACGGCGACCTGCCCCCGAGTGCGGGTGACTTCCGGCATCATGCAGAAGACCAGCACGCACAACAGATACGCCACCAGTTCCGCCGACCACCAGGTCGGCGCATTGAAGATGTAGCGAGCGATCACCTCGAAGACATAGGCGGCGACGATGACGGCGAGAGCGACCGCGCCTGCGATCGCCCCCGCCCGGGTCACGGCATCGAGGATTCTGACTGGAAGACCCATCATCGTGACCGCCCTTATGCGTCCGCCTACTGCGTCAGGCCTGCCGCCAGGGCAAGCTTGCGCAGCGCCGCAGCATCCGGGCTGCAACACGTGTCGCCAAGCGCCCAGATGCTTTCGATGAAGGCGGCCTGGACTTTATCCGCCATCTCCGGGCTCAATTCGACGACTTTGACCCCAAGTCCGTCGAGGGTCTTGTCTTCCTCCGCCTGGATTTCATCGCCGATCCAGGGCATTTGCAACTCCGTCAGCACGCCTGCGTCCAGCAGGATCTTCTGCTCGGCCGCGGTCAAATTCTTCCAGGCTTCGAGGTTGACCAGCACCGGCTGGGTCGCCACGCCGAAGGTCGGCCGCAGACGATAGCTCGCCACTTCATAGTGCTTCATGGAGACCATGCCAGCGGCCGGCCACCCGGCGCCGTCGACGACGCCTTTCTGCAGCGCCGAATAGATCTGCGAGCCCGGCAACACCACAGGCTCGGCGCCGAGCGCGCGGATGACGCCGTGATATGTGGGCGTGCCGCGAACCTTGCGGCCCGCCAGGTCGCCCGCCGGAGACAAGGGCTCCTTGGTGAACAGGTGATAGCCCGACCGGCTGACCGACATCATCGCAACCAGCTTCAAGCCGTGCTTCTTCTGGTAGAATTCATCGACGAACGCCCAGACGCCGGCCTTGCGGCGGGCGATCGGATCGATCGCGATTGCGTCGACTGTCAGCGCCAGCCCGCCGTCGCCCGCATGAAACACCGGATGGGTATAGAGCATGTCGAACACGCCGGAGACGACCGGCTGCAACTGCTCGAAGATCGGCACGACCTCAGGACCGCTGATCTTGATCTGGATGGCGTCGCCGCCGATCTCCTTCACGTTCGCCAGATATTGCTCCAGAACGGCATAGGTCGGCTTCTGGGTGCTGTTGAAGCTCGACAGCAGGCGCAGTTCCGCCGCTTCGACAGCGCCGCCGCCCAGCGCGCCGAGCGCCAGCGCCGCGGCGCCGGCTGCGATCATTGTCCGTTTCCACCGATCCACTTGTGTCGTCATACGGCCCATGGGGACCTCCTTCGCTAGACATGCGGCGCCGAAATCTTACGCGCCCCGGCCCGGATGGCGCCCGTTTTTTTGGCAATCTCGGATCGTCTGCCTCGAAAACGGCGAGAGCTGTTAAGTAACAATTTACTTAACGCGAATTCCATGCCAAGATCGAAGCCGACCCGACCCGCAGCCCCGAGGAGGCGCCGTTCGAGCATGGCGAGCGCAATTGACCAACCAGCGGCCGGCCCCGGCGCGAGTCCGCCGCCCGCCTCGCCCTGCGGCGTTCGGGCAAGCCTGGACGCAGCCAGGCGCTGGGAGCCCGCCATCGACGCCTGGGTCTACCTCGATCATGCAGCGGCGGATATCGGCCGAGAGACGCTGGCGGCCGGCCCTCTGGCCGGCGCGGCCTTTGGCGTCAAGGACGTCATCGACGTTCTGGACATGCCGACGGCGTTCGGGCGGACGGATATCGGCAGCGGGCGGATCGCCGCGGCCGACGCCGCCGTCGTGGCTGCGCTCCGCGCCGCCGGCGCCGTCCCCATCGGCAAGACCCGCTCGACCGCCTATGCCTTCATCGATCCGACGACGACCCGCAATCCCTATGACCTGAGCCGCAGCCCCGGCGGATCGAGCAGCGGTTCAGGCGCTGTCGTCGGCGCGGGCGTGACGCCGTTCGCGCTCGGCACGCAAACTGCGGGCTCGCTCTGCCGGCCTGCCGCTTATTGCGGCGCCTATGCCTACAAGCCGAGCCTTGGCGCCATGCCGACGACCGGGATGGCGCCCCTCTCCCGGAGTTTCGACGCGATCGGCGTCATCGCGGCCTCCCATGCCTGGCTGGAGCGGGTCTACGCAGTTCTGGCGGACGCCTTTCATCTGGGCGCCATGCGCCAATGCACGACGCCCCTGAAGATCGCTGCCTTGACGACGCCCGAGCAAGCGCCCGAAGCCGGGATGCGCCAGGCGTTCGCTGGCGCATGCGACCGCCTGACGGGCGCCGGGCACAGCATCAGGCCAGCGCCAGCGCCCGTGTCCTTCGCTCAGGTGATCGACGACCACCGCACCATCATGCTGGCGGAAGCCGCCCGTGACCTCCTGCCCCGGATCGGCGCGGACCGGAGCGGCCTGCCGCCCTTGCTTGCCGCCGCCCTCGCTGAAGGGGCGATGATCCGGCCCAGCGACGTGACAGCCGCCGAGCGCCGCATCGCCGAGGCGCGGGCGCGGTTCTGGGCGGCGTTCCAGGAGGACGACCTTATCCTGGCCTGCCCGACGCCTGGCCCGGCCCCGGCGGGCTTCAAGACCACGGGCGATCAATCCTACCTGACCCCGTGGACCGCGCTTGGCGGGCCGCTCACCGCGATCCCGAGCGGGCTCGACGCAGCGGGCCTGCCGCTTGGCCTCCTCCTCGCCGCGGCGCCCGGCCAGGACGGCGCGTTGATCGGGCGAAGCGCGGCGGTCGCGGACCTGCTGCCGCGGCTGCCGCGACCCGCTCTGCCCGCCGCAGAGTAGGCCAGTCTGTCAATCGGCCAGACTGAAGATCGCATCGACTTCGACCGACGCATTGGCCGGAAGACCCGCGACGCCGACGGCCGTCCGCGCATGGCGGCCTGCTTCGCCGTAGAGTTCGATCAACAGGTCGGACGCCCCGTTGATCACCTGGGGCGACTGCGCGAAGCCGAAAAGGCACTGCACGAAGCCGCCAAGCCGGACCACGGCCTTGACCCGGTCCAGGTCGCCCGCCGCCGCCTTCAGATGAAACAGCAGATTGAGCGCGCAAACCTCCGCCGCCTTCCGACCGGTCGCGAGATCGACTGTCCGCAAGCCTGCCGGCGCCGTCTGGCCGTCCCCCAGCACCGGGCCGACATAGGGCGTTGCGCCATTCCACTCGGCGATCTGGCCCGCCATGAAGATCAGATCGCCGGATTTCCGGTACGGCAGGAAAGCGCCGCGCGGCTGACACGCATCCGGCAACGCCAGCCCCAACGCCGCTAGGCGGTCTTCGACATGGCTCATCGTCTGCTCCATCGATAAGTAAGCGTTCGCTGCATTCTATCACGGTCGTCGCAGAATGAGCACTGGTTCCGCGGTTGCCCGGGGCGGGAGCCGTCAGTCGCGGTCGGCCGGCGCCTCGTCCTCGACGGCGCCGACGGTTCGCAGCACCACCGCCTCGACATGCTGCAGGCGGGCCTCAAGCCATTCCGGCGCCTTCAGGTCGGTCTGGAAGGTCGCGGAGAGCGTGTGGACATTGTTCAGGTGATGCGAGCAGAGCGCCACGATCGAGATATAGAGCTGCAAGGGATCGACCGCATGCCGGAACGCGCCTTCGGCGCGGCCGCGCTCCAGCGTGTCGCGCAATTGGGCGATCAGCGGCGAGGACATTTCGGCGATCGCCTTCGAGCGCTTGATATGCTTGCCGCGCGCCAGGTTTTCATTGCGCGTGATATCGATAAACACCCGCTGCGCCCGGAAATGCGACCAGGTGAACCGGGTCAGATTGATCAGGGCCTCCCGCGGCGCCGTCCCGGCAAGGTCGAGCTTCTGCTCCAGATGGCGGATCTGGCGGTAGACCGCTTCCAGCACCTCGACATAAAGCGCCTGCTTGTCGCCGAAATAGTGATAGAGCATGCGGGTGTTGCACCCGGCGCGACTGACGATGCGGTCGACACGGCCGCCATCGAACCCATAGCGCGCGAATTCGGCCGTCGCGGCCTTCAGGATGGAGGCGCGGGTCAGTTCAGGATTTCGCTTGCGTGGCTCAGCCTGCAACTGGCGCGCCTCCTGGATCGAACCAATCCAGAGCGGAATCGCCCAAGATTGGATAGCTTGATAGATATCGTAAAGTTTGAGCATGGACCGCTCCCTCGCCTGAGCGCGCGGTCCAGCATCACGAAAATTGCGCTGCCTGCATAACCGTGTTTGCCGCCTTGCGCAAAGCCGGCATGCAGCCTTATTCGCCGACGGTCAGCGGAGAGTGCGAAACGCCGCTTCCGCTCAAGTGGAGATTGGCGCCGCGCGGCCAGCGGCTGCGGCCGCTCCTTCGCCAGGCGTAATAATCCTGTTAGATAGATGGAGCATCCGCCATTTCGGAGCTTACGCCATGCCGTCCGCCCATCCGACCGTCGCCCGCCCCAGCGTCTGCCCGCTGGACTGCCCCGACACCTGCAGCTTGAGCGTCACCGTCGCTGACGGGCAATTGGCGGCGGTCAAAGGGTCGGCCGCCAATCCCTATACCGCGGGCGTGATCTGCAACAAGGTCGCGCGCTCCTATCCGGAATTCGTCCATGGGGCCAATCGCCTGACGCGGCCGCTGAAGCGCGTCGGACCGCGCGGACCCGGGGCCGCTTTCGAGCCGATTTCCTGGGATCAGGCCATCGATCTTGTGCATGACGGCTTCGCGAGCGCGATCGAGGCTTTCGGGCCGGAGACCGTGCTGCCGTTCAACTATGCCGGCCCGCACGGCGAACTCGCCGGCGGCTCCATGGACCGGCGCTTCTTCCACAAGCTTGGCGCGACGCTGCTGAACCGCGGCCCCCTCTGCGGCGCAGTGCGCGGCACGGCCTATACGAGCCTCTATGGGCCGGCCCCCGGCATGGCGCCGGAACAGGCGGCCCATGCCGATCTCGTCGTCGTCTGGGGGAACAACGTCACCGTATCGAACCTGCACCTCACCCGGGTCCTGAACGCGGTCAAGGAGCACGGCGGCAAGGTCGTCGTGATCGACCCGAAACGCACCAAGATCGCGGAGCAGGCGACGCTGCATCTGCCGATCCATCCAGGAACGGACGTGGTGCTGGCGCTCGCCGCGGCGGCGGCGCTTGAGGCCGCCGATGCGCTGGACCGGGACTTCATCGCCAGATGGACACACGGCGCCGACGCCTATCTCGACGCCGCCCGCCAATATGGCCCGGCCGATGTCGAGCGCCTCTGCCGCCTGTCGAAGGCCGAATTCCAGGCGTTTGTCGACCTCTACAAGGCAGCCGGGACGGTCGCGGTCTCGATCGGCAACGGCATCGAGCGCGGGCGGAGCGGCGGGTCGGGCTTGCGCGCGGCGATGGCCTTGCAAGCCTTGACCGGCAATCATGGGCGTATGGGCGCGGGCGTCATCGCCAAGCCCGGCCTCGCCGCACCGAAGACGACCGCGCGCCTGCAGCGGCCGGACCTCATTCCAGCCGGCACGCGCACCTTAAACATCGTCGATGTCGGGCAGAAATTGCTCGACCCGACGCTCGCGCCGCCGATCGCGGCGGTCATGATCTACAACCACAACCCCGTCGCGACCCATCCGGACCAGGACGCGATGATCCGGGGCCTCTCGCGGCCGGATCTGTTCGTCGTGGGCTGCGAGATCGCGATGACCGACAGCATGCGCTACGCAGACGTAATCCTGCCCGCCGCCAGCCATTTCGAGTATGACGATATCTACGGGGCCTATGGCCAGAACTATGTGCAGCGGGCGGCGCCTGTCATTCCATGCGTCGGCGAGAGCTTGCCGAACACGGAAATCTTCCGCCGCCTCGCGCGCCGGTTCGGCTTCAACGACCCGATCTTCCAGGCGACCGACGCCGAACTGATGGACGACGCCATGGACGGCGCGGCCGGGCGCCTCGAAGGCTTCGCGCCAAGCGCCGTGCCGCTCGACCGGGCGCTGGCGATGACGGCAGAGAACGGCGCGCCCGCGATCATGTGCGCGACCCATGGGCCTGCGACCGCCACCGGCAAGATCGAACTCTATTCCGAGGAGATGCAGTCCCGCTACGGCTATGGCCTGCCGCGCTTCGAGGCGGTCCCAACCGACCTGCCGCTGACGCTGATCAGCCCTTCTTCGGACAAGCGCACGAACGCCACGTTCGGCGGCTGCAGCCCATCGGACGGCATGGAGATCGTCGAGATCAATCCAGCCGACGCGGCGGCGCGCGGCCTCGATGACGGCGATCGGGTCACGGTCTGGAACGCGCGCGGGCGGGTCGCCCTCCTGGCGGCCGTGACGGACGCCGTTCGCCCCGGCGTGCTCTACAGTCCCAAGGGCATGTGGCTGAAATCCAGCAACACCGGACGGACGGTCAACGTGCTGATCCCAGCCGACCTCCGCACCGATATCGAAGCTGGCGCCTGCTATAACGAGACCTTCGTCGATATCGAGAAGGCGCCCGAGCCTGCCCATTCCGCCGCCTGATCTGCCCTTCCCGCCGCCCGTCGCCAGAAAGACCCCCATGCTCAACGCCGCCCGCGCCGTCCTGTTCAGGCGGCTTTCCGCCGGCCCCTATTACGGCTGGACGATCCTTGGCGTCGCCGCTCTCATCATGTTCGGCACCGGCCCCGGCCAGAGCCATCTGATCGGCCTGTTCTTCGACCCGATCCAGGCGGACCTTGGCCTGGACCGGACGGATATCGCCCTGGCCTATGGCGGCGCGACCCTGGCCGCCGCCTTCCTGCTGCCGCGCATGGGGCGCCTGGTCGACCGCAATGGCCCTGCCCGGATGCTGTGGCTGATCGTGTTTGGCTTCGGGCTTTCGGCGATCGGCTTCGGGTTCGCCGCGAGCTGGCTCTATCTGGCGATCGGTTTCGGCTTCCTGCGCTTCCTCGGCCAGGGCTCGCTGATGCTGAATTGCGCGAACCTGACGTCCCAGTGGTTCGACAAGCGGCGCGGCTTCGCGCTTGGCCTGATGGCGCTTGGCTTCCCGATCTCGATCGCGCTCCATCCGCCGCTTGCCCAATGGCTGATCGCGACGGTCGGCTGGCGGGAGGCGTGGTTATGGCTCGGGCTCATGACCTGGGCGATGCTGCTGCCGCCGATCCTGCTGTTGCTCTACAACCGGCCCGAGGATGTGGGTCTTCGGCCGGACGGCGCGGCGGCGTTGAAGTTCGGGGAAAGCGCGCCCGCGCTGGTCGGCCACGACCGGGCGACAGCGCTCAGGATGCCGGCGTTCTATCTGATCGTCGCCGGCCTCTTCGCCATGTCGATGCTGATGACCTGCCTGCATGTCGAATTCACCGGCATCCTCAAATCCCATGGCCTCGACCCGCAGACGGCGGCGTCGATGTTCACGGTGACCGGCGTTTCAGCCGCCTGCCTGATGCCGCTGGTCGGGCGCTGCCTCGATGCGCTGCCGCCGAAATGGATGTTCTTCGGCGGCCTCTGCATTCAGGCGGCCTCGTTGTTGTCCGCGACCATGGTGGAGGGCGTCTCGAGCGCCGTCGTCTTCGCGCTGATCTTCGGGCTGAACAATGCGGTCACGATGACCTATGTCGGCTTCTTCTGGCCGCGCTATTTCGGTCGGAAGCATCTGGGCTCGATCCAGGGCACCGGGCAGATGATCATGATCATCGGCGCCAGCATCGGGCCGCTGCCGCTCGGCTGGGCGCTCGACCGGTTCGCGAACTATGACGGCATGCTGCAGGTTCTGGCCCTGCTGCCGCTAACGGTCGCCGTCGCCGTCGCCATATTGATGCCGGCGCCGAAACTGCCCGAGGCATAGCAGCCAGGCCCGATCGACAGGGGCCAGCGCGGCGGCCTGGCGGCGGGGCCGTGCGAATGCCGCCGCCAGGGCCTGGGCGCTATTTCGATTTCGGCGGCGCCGCCTTTTCGACGCCGACAGCCGCCTTTTGCGGCGCGGGCGGCGCCTTGTCGGACGCAAACGTCGCCTTCGCGCCGTCGCCGGCCGCGCCGGATTTCTCGGATTTTTTCGAATCTGCGAAATTCTTGAACGACATAATTATCTCCAAAATATTGTTTAGTGTAACTTAGATATCACATTTATCGCAACCAGCACATTTATTTCTACAAATATATAAAATCATAACTATTGACTTTCCGACATTGAAATTAACATCGATTTTTTCTTATCGACCCAATCAATCCTGAATTTCTGCCCGTCCGTGGAAGATCGTTCCCGCGCTGGACGAGCCGATACCAGTTGGAGCAATGTCGAAGTGGCCGGCCAAACTGTCGTCGGCAGGTCGTCCCGCGGCGCCGGGACCGCGACATTTGCCCTGATGCATGGCGCGCTCGCCTGAGCGCAGCCGCCTAGTTCAGGTCCTGCAGCACTTCGCCCATGAATTCGATCGAGCGGAGGACATCGTCCTGGGCGAGGCCTGGCCATTGCATGCGGAGCACGAGGTGGTCGACGCCCAGGGTCTCCTGCAGCCATTGCACACGCGCCTTCGCCATCGCCTTGTCGCCGATGATGAAGCGCTCGGCCTGGAAGTCGTCGTAGCCTTCGGCGAAGGGCTTGCCGGCGACGTTCGGGTTGCCCCAGGAGGCATAGGCCCCGTACTTGTAGATCAGCGGCTCCCGCGCCAGCGCCTGAGCCTGTTCCGGCGTCGCCGCGACAAAACACTCGCGGCAGAGCGGGCGTTCCGTAGGCTGCGGCAATCCAGCGGCGGCGCGCGCGCTGTTGTAGACATCGAACGAGCGGGTCAGTTCGGGCCAGGGATGGGAAAAGCTGGCGAGCCAGGCGTCGGCCAATTGCGCCGCCCGTTCGATCGCGGCGTCGACGCTGGCGCCAAGCCAGAGCGGGCACGCTTCGCCGTTGCGCGGCCGGATCGACGCGCCGACCCCCTTCAGCTTGAAGAAGCGGCCGTCATGGTCGACGACATCCTGGCGCCAGAGCTTCCGGATCAGGTCGATCGCTTCCACGGTCCGGGCGGCGCGATGCCGGGGGTCGACGCCGAAGGCTTCGAACTCGACATCCCGGTATCCCAGGCCGAGCGCTAGAGTGTAGCCGCCCGGCGCGATCCAATCGAGCGTCGCCGCTTCTTCCGCGATCTGCACGGGATTGGTCATGCCCATCAGCCAGATGCCCGGCCCCATGCGCATGTCGCCCGCCTCCGCCGCGAGGCGCGCCAGCAGGATGTTCGCCTGAAACATCCGCATCGGCCGCGCCAGATAATGGTGCGGCACGAAGATCGACGAATATCCGGCTTCCCGGGCGGCGCGGACCTGGGCCGCCATATTGTCGATGGCGGCGGGCAACGGGCCTTCGTCCTGGAATTGCGGATTAACATACAGGCCAAATTTCATCGTGTGCTTCCCCCGGGTTGTCGCCGCCGTCGTTCAGGCGTCAGTCTGCCAGCGCATCCGGCCCGCCGAAAGAGGGTTCGGCGCAGGGATTGCGCCCCGCCCTTCCGCCCGCCAAGCTTGGCCCTGAAGCGGCGCCAAAGCCGCCAAGGCAAGGGGGACCCGCCATGCGGCAGATTCGGATCGGCGACATCACCATCGATGCCGTGATTGAACGGGAGGGGCCATGGCGGAAGCCGGCCCACTTCTTCCCGACGCTCGATCAGGCGACGTTCGACGCCCATCTGCCGTCGATGGAGCCGGAGGTCTACAACAAGGCGCTCGGCATGCTGATGGTCACATATCAGACCTTCGTCGTCCGCACGCCCAGCCGCACGATCCTGATCGACACCTGCACCGGCGAGGACAAGGGCCACCCGCCGCCCTTCGATTTTCCCGGCAAGGCGCGCTGGCGGAACGAGCTTTTCGCGCTTGGCGTCACCTTTGAAAGCGTCGACTACGTCTTCTGCACGCACCTGCATATCGACCACACCGGCTGGAACACCACCTTGAAGGACGGCCGCTGGGTTCCGACCTTCCCCAACGCGAAGTATATCTTCCACAAAGGCGAATATGCCGTTTGGGAAGCCGAGCATCAGCGCGGCGCCAACCCGCCCGGCACGGTGTTTCGGGACAACTGCCTGCCGATCGTCGAAGCCGGACAGGCGCTGCTGGTCGATGACGATTTCCAGCTTGACGACATGATCACCCTGACGCCGACGCCCGGCCACTCCCCTTGCCATTGTTGCGTCAACATCTTCTCCCGCGGCCAGCGGGCGGTGGTGACCGGCGACATGATGCACCACGCGATCCAGTGCCGCGAACCCGACTGGTCGGCGAAGCCGGACTGGGACCCGGTCCAATCGGCTAAATCGCGGCGCGCCTTCCTGGCGTCGGTCGCGGAGACCGATACGCTGATCCTGCCGATCCACTTCCCGACGCCGACAGTCGGCCTGGTGACGGCCGATGGCGACGCCCGCTTCAATTACACATTCAAGCGCGATTGAGGCGGCGGCCATGCAAACCCCGATGAAGTTCGCGCTGCATTTCGGCAATATCGCCTTCCCCGATCCGGCGGACGCCAAGCGCATGGCGCTCGCCGGCGAGGCTGCCGGCTTCGAATCCGTGATTGCGGTCGAGCATGTCGTGATCCCGACCGAATACACGACCCGCTATCCCTATTCGCCGACCGGGCGCCTGCCGGGAGGCGTCGACATGCCGTGGCCCGACCCGTTGACCTGGCTGACCTATGTCGGCGCGGTCACGACGAAGCTGCGTCTGATCACCGGCGTTCTGGTCCTGCCGCAGCGCAATCCCCTGGTGCTGGCGAAGCAACTGGCGACCATGGACCACATGACCGGCGGGCGCCTGGAGCTTGGCGTCGGCGTCGGCTGGCTGCGGGAGGAGTTCGAAGCGCTCGGCGTGCCGTTCGAGCGGCGCGGCCGCCGGAATGACGACTACATGGCGGCGATGCGCGCGCTCTGGGACGGCGACGACGCCTCATTCGAGGGCGAGTTCGCGGCGTTCAAGGGCATGAGTTGCAACCCGAAGCCGGCGCAAGGGCGGGTGCCGATCATCGTCGGCGGCAACACGCCGCCGGCGATCCGCCGCGCCGGCCGGCTGGGCGACGGCTACTTCCCGGCGACGGGCGCGGCTTCGGACACGGCGGCGCTGATCCGGTCGCTGCATGAGGCGGCCAGGGCGGCCGGCCGCGACCCCGCGGCCATCCAGGTCATGACCGGCTGCCCCGACGCCCTGCCCGGCTCCGGCAAGGACCCGCGCGCCGCCGTGGCGGCGCTGGCTGCAGCCGGGGTCAGCCGGATCGTTCTGCCGCTCGCGGCGTTTCAGGCGAACCTTGAGGACATGCTGGCGGACTTCGGCGACCGGGTGATTAAGCCCCTGTCGACCTGACCGCCAGGCGACCCACACGAAAGGCACAGATGGACAATGCGCATTCATAATCTCTACGTCGACGATCAAGGCGAAACCCATTTCCGCGACATCGAGGTCGAATGGAAGAGCGAAGGTCCGGGCGGCCGGACATCGGCGCTGCTGCCCGCGACCGGCATCATCTTCCGCGAGACGCCAGGAACCTATGACTACGCCTGGCATCCGGCGCCGCGCCGCCAGTACATCATCAACCTGGACGCGGGCGTTTCAATTCAGGCGAGCGACGGCGAGACCCGGACCATCGCCGCCGGCGAAGTCATCCTGGTGGAGGATACCCACGGCAAGGGCCATTGCTCCAAGGCGATCGCCGGCAAGCTGCGCCACTCCATCTTCGTGCCGATCGAATAACCGGCAGCTCAGGCGGCCCGCGCTCCAGTAGAAAGGCGACCAGAGATGAAACTTC
Source organism: uncultured Alphaproteobacteria bacterium (assembly GCA_937891825.1). GTDB lineage: Bacteria > Pseudomonadota > Alphaproteobacteria > Bin95 > Bin95 > VMCJ01. The sequence continues at coordinate 16,243 of CALAHN010000098.1, read as the reverse complement.
TGCATTTCAACGACTATCAAGTTGGCGTTCTGACGGCGCGCGGCATCGTCGAGGTGACGGACGTGCTCGCGGATATTCCCCATGTCGGGCCGGGCGACCGCATGAACGGCCTGATCGCCGATTTCGCCCAATATCGCCAACGGCTGGAAGCGGCGGCGGCGGCGGGCGCGGCGTTCGCGCCGGAGAGCGTACGCATCCGCCCGCCCGTGCCGAAGCCTGGCAATATCGCCTGCATGGCGGTCAACTACATGGAGGACGGCACCCTGGCCGCTCCGCCGCCCCGCAATGGCTTCCACAAGGCCGCGAGCGCCATCATCGGCCCCGGCGACGCCATGGTTCTGCCCGACGTACCCGCGACGATCTTCGAAGGCGAAGCCGAGCTCGCGATCGTCATCGGCAAGCGCGCCAGCCATGTGCCGGCCGCGAAGGCGTTCGACTACATCTTCGGCTACATGAACTTCATCGACGGCTCCGCTCGCGGCCTGCCGCCCGCGGGCAACGTCTTCTTCCAGATGAAGTCCCGCGACACCTTCGCCCCCATCGGCCCCTATCTTGTGACGGCGGACGAAATCCAGGACCCGCAGGATCTGGATGTGAAGCTTTGGGTCAACGATGACCTAAAGCAGGATTTCAACACCTCCGACATGGCCCACAAGATCCCTCAGGTGGTGGAATGGATTTCCTCGTTCCAGACGCTCGAGCCAGGCGACATCATCGCGACCGGCACCAACCATCGCGGCCTCAGCTCGTTCCAGGACGGCGACATCGTGCAGCTTGAGGTCGAAGGCCTCGGCCGCCTCGCCTTCGGCGTCCGCGACGACCTGAAACGCACCTGGAGCCGCGAAACCCGCCTCGACCGCAAGAACCAGGGCTTCGACACGCCGACGCCGCAGTTGACTGGCAAATACGCGCCCAAATCCGCCTGACGATGACGCCCGCCGACCTTTGCCGCTTCATCGAAGGCCTGCTCGCGGCGTGGTCGGTCGCGGCCGAGGTGACGGCGGCGGAGATACCGGGCGGCGTCGAAGCCCGGATCGCGCGCGCTTCGGCGCCGGATATTTTGGCGAAGCGGACCCATACGCCCGCCGGCATCATCTGGGAGGTGCAGGCCATGGGCGAGCGGGCGCGCGTCCATGCCTCCGCCCAGGGCGCCATCCGTTCGCTGGGCGGCCATCTGGCGCCAGAGCGGCCGGCGGCGCGGGTTCTGTTCGTGAGCGCCGGCGCGGCGGCCGAATGACGGCCGGCGCGCGCCTTCCCGTCACGGTGCTGACCGGCTTTCTCGGCAGCGGCAAGACCACCGTGCTGGCCCGCCTGATCCGGCGGCCAGAGTTCCAGAAGACGGCGGTCATCATGAATGAGTTCGGCGACGTCGCCCTCGACCATCATCTGATCGAGACCAGCGACGAAGGCCTGCTGACGCTCTCGACCGGCTGCCTCTGCTGCGCGGCCCAGGGCGATCTCGCCCGCGCGATCAAGGACCTGATGGGCCGGCGCCGCGCCGGCCTGATCGCCTTCGACCGCTTCGTCGTCGAGACGACCGGCATCGCCAATCCCGGCCCGATTGTCCAGACCCTGCTGCTCGATCCGGCGCTGGCCGAGACGACGTATCTCGCCCACATCGTCACGACCGTCGACTCCCTGACCGGCCCCGAAACGCTGGACGCGCGCATCGAGGCCCGGCGGCAGGCGGCGATTGCGGACGTGCTGATCCTGACCAAGTCCGATCTCGCGGGCGCGGCGGCGACGGCCGCCCTCGCCGGCCGGACCGCCGCCCTCAACCCGTCGGCCGAGCAGATCGTCGCTGTCATGGGCGACGTCGCGCCCGCGGTCTTTCTGCCAGCGCCTGGCGTCGTTGGCCCCGAACGCGGTCAAGCGCATGACCACGAGCACGACCACGAGCACAGCCACGACCACGACCACGGCGGGATCGGATCGATTTCTGTGCGGCGGCTAAAGCCCATCCGGGCGGCGGCGCTGCCGGTCTTCCTGGAGGCGCTGGCGGAGGCCTATGGCCCGAAGCTGCTCCGGGTGAAGGGGCTGGCCGCAATCGCGGAAGCGCCGGAGCGGCCGGCGGTGATCCATGGGGTGCAGCACGTGTTTCATGCCATCGAATGGCTCGACCGCTGGCCCGATGCGGACCGGACCACCCGACTGACGCTAATCGGCGAAAACCTGACGCCCGGCTGGCCGGAAATCCTGCTGGACGCGCTTGACGAAGAAGCAGGCGCGGCGAGCGGCTAGGCGGCACTGGACACGGGCGGCGCTTCGCCGTTCCATGGCGGATGTGGGGTCTTCAAGGGAGCCAGTCCATGTTCGATACCGTGATCCGAGGCGGCAAAACGGTCACCCCGTCCGGCGTCGATAGTTTCGATGTCGCGGTTGCGGGCGAGCGCATCGCCGCCGTGACGGCGCCCGGCGCGATCCCCGACAGTTCGGCCCGCCGGATCGTCAACGCGGCGGGCAAGATCGTCATTCCGGGCGGCGTCGACCCCCACGTCCACTGCGCCTGGCACATGCCGCTCCCCGACGGCTCCGCCATGGTAAGCGCGCCGCCCGAAGTCGTCAGCCGCGCCGCGCTTTGGGGCGGCACCACGACGCTGATCGATTTCGCCGCCCGCAATGAGCCGCTGCCCCTGAAAGATATCGTCGCCAAGCGCGACCTGGACTGGGCGGGCAAGTGCTATTGCGACTACGCCTATCACCTGATGCTGCTCGGCGAGATTCCGCCGTCCGTCTTCGACGAACTGCCAGCGATGATCGACGCCGGCTACCCGACTGTGAAGATCTTCACGACGAACATCACGCCCAGCCGCTCCGGCCGGATGGTGCATTTCGGCGACCTCTGGGAGCTGTTCAAGACGCTTTCGCGCGCCGGCGGGCTTGGCGTCATCCATGCCGAGGACAACGACATCGTCATGCACATGTACGGCAAGCTGATCCGCGAGGGCCGGGTCAGCTTCCATAATCTGGCGGAAGTGCACAACGCGCTTTCGGAGGACCTGTCCTTCCGACGGGTGCTCCGGCTCGCAGAGGCGGAAGCGACGCCGCTCTACATGATGCATGTCAGCGCCGCGACGGGCGTTCAGGCGATCCGCGAGGCGCGCGCCAAGGGCCAGCCGATCTACGGCGAAACCCTGCACCAGTATCTGCTCTACACCCAGGACGACTACAAACGGCCGAACGGGCAGATGTATCACACATATCCGTCGCTGAAGTCGCAGCAGGATCAGGATGCGCTTTGGGCCGGCACGCTCGACGGCGCGATCAATTGCGTCGCGACCGACGAGGTCTGCTGCAATCTCAACATCAAGACTATCGGCGAGCGGATCGACGATACGACCGGCGGCAATTCCGGCGTCGAGCCGCGGCTCGGCGTCATGTATGATGAGATGGTGACACAGCGCGGCTATTCGCTGACCCAGTTCGTCGACCAGACTTCCGCCAACGCCGCCCGGATCATGGGCCTTTATCCCCGCAAGGGCGCAATCGCCGCCGGGGCCGACGCGGATATCTGCATCCTCGATCCGAGCGCGCGCGGAACCGTGAAGGCGGCGAACCTGCATGAAGCGGACTACAGCCCCTGGGAAGGCCACGCGATCACCGCCTGGCCATGCCTGACCATGCTGCGCGGCAAGGTGATGGTCGCGGACGGCGAATTCCTGGGCGACCTCGCCGACGGCCAGTATCTGAAGCGGACGGTGCCGCAGTCGATCCGCACCGGCCCGGCGCTCTGAGCGCGGCTGTCGTGACTGCATTCGCCGTCAAACCGTCCGGAGCGGCGCTTGGCGCTACGGTCTTGGGCCTCGACCTCGCCCAACCGCTCTCGGGCCCGACCGCGGCGGCGTTGCGCCAGGCGCTTCATGACCATCTCGTGTTGTGCATTCAGAATCAGGACCTCTCGCCCGAGGCTTTTGCGACGGCGGCCCGGCTGTTCGGACCGCCGAAGCCGTTTGTCCTGCGCCAGGACCGGATCGAGGGCGCGCCGGATGTCTCGATCGTCACGAACCGCCCGCCGGGCCTGGGCGGCAAGCCCCTGGTCCAGGCCAGTCACTGGCATACGGACGACAGCTATTTCGCCGAACCCGCGACGCTGACGCTGCTGCTCGCGAAGACCCTGCCGGCGAGCGGCGGCGATACCGAGTTCATCAACTGCTATGCCGTGCTGGAGGCCCTGCCCCCGGCGCTCCGGGAGGCGATCGAGGGCAAGCGCGCGGCGCACGCTTATCTAAGCCGTCGGAACCAATCCTGGGTCGCGCCGAGGTCCGCTGCCGAAACCGCTGAGACGCCGATCGTCGATCATCCGTTGATCCGAACGCATCCCGCGACCGGCCGGCAGTCGCTCTACATCAATCCCAATCGGATCGACCGCATTGTGGGCTGGGACGACGCCGCAAGCGACGCGCTGCTCGACGCGCTCTATGACCATGCCGTCCAGCCCCAGTTCCAATATCGCCATGTCTGGCGGCCGGGCGATCTCGTGATCTGGGACAATCGCTGCACCCTGCACCGGGCGAACGCGGACTATGACATCACCCAACTGCGCGTCATGCACCGGGTCATGTTGGCGGGCGAACGGCCGGTCTAGCAGAGACGGCGCCGGACCGTCAGGATAGGCGGCAGAATCGGACCAGAGATAACGCAGCCGCGGGGCGGACCATGGTCCGCGCTCGACGGCGCCAGGGAGACGGCACATGAACGGCATCGACTTTATCGCCCAGATTCTGAAGCAGGAAGGCGTGGAATGGATGTCCTGTTTCCCAAGCAACCCCTTGATCACGGCCGCGGCGAAGATCGGCATCCGGCCGATTGCGTTCCGGCATGAGCGCGGCGCCATCATGGCGGCCGACGGCTACAGCCGGATGGGCGACCGGCAGCGCTTCGGCGTCGCGGCCGTACAATCCCAGGCGGGCGCCGAGAACGCCATGGGCGGCCTCGCCCAGGCTTTTGCGGACAATATCCCGATCCTGGTCTTCGTCGGCGGCAACGCGCTCGACCGGCTCGGCGTCCGGCCGAACTTCAGCGCGGTCCAGAGCTATCAGGGCTGGGTCAAGCAGGTGGAGGCGATCTATACGCCGAGCCAGGTCGGCGACGTCATGCGCCGCGCCTTCCATGCGCTGCGGAACGGCCGGCCGGGACCCGTCGTCGTCGAGCTGACGGTCGATGTCTGCGGGCAAGAGGTTCCGGAAGCGGCGCGGGTCTATAAATCGCCCAAGCTGGCCCGGCAGGCGCCGGAATCCGGCGATATTCAGGCTGCCGCCAAGGCGCTGATCGCGGCGAAGCGCCCGGTGATCTGGGCCGGCGCCGGCGTGCTGGCCGCCGGGGCGACAGCGGATCTACGCGCGCTTGCGGAACTGACCGCGACGCCCGTCTTCGCGACCATGCCCGGCAAATCCGCCATCGACGAGCGGCATCCCCTGGCGCTTGGCGCCGGCAGCGGCACGACGACGCTTGCCGCCCATCGCTGGCTGACCGAAAGCGACGTGCTCCTGGCGCTAGGCTCCAGCCTGACGCGCTCGCCCTATGGCCAGCGCATCGGGGCCGGCAAGACCATCATCCACAATTCGGCCAATCCCGATGACCTGAACAAGGACGAGGCCGCCGACATCGGCCTCGTCGGCGACACGCTCCTGACAATCCGCGCGCTGATCGCCGCGATCGAGGCGGAAACCGGCGGCAAGGGCTGCGGCGACCGAAAGGCGGTCGAAGCCGAGGTCGCATCCGTGAAGGCGGAATGGATGGCGGAATGGGCGCCGGTTCTGGCGTCGGACGCGGAGCCGATCCCCTATTACCGGGTCATCCAGGCGCTCAACGATACGCTCGACCTGGAGAACAGCATCGTCACCCACGACGCCGGCGCCCCTCGCGACACGATCGTGCCATTCTACACGGCGACGACGCCGCACAGCTATATCGGCTGGGGCAAAACCACCCATCTGGGCTTTGGCATTCCCTTGATGATCGGCGCCAAAATGGCCGCGCCCGACAAGTTCTGCCTGAACCTGATGGGCGACGGCGCGTTCGGCATGTCCGGCACGGATATCGAAACCGCCGCACGGTCCGGCGCCGCCATCACGACGGTGCTGCTGAACAACAGCGCCATGGCCACATATTCCGGCCCGACGCGCGGCACGATCGGTGAAGAAGCCCGCCAGACCTACGGCGTCTCCACCATGCACGGCGACTATGCGAAGATCGCGGAGGGCATGGGAGCGGTCGGCATCAAGGTGACGAAGGCCTCGGAACTAGCGCCGGCCCTGAAGGAAGCGCAACGCCTGAACGCTGCCGGACGAACCGTGCTGATCGAAGTGCAGGCGAACGTCGAGGAACGGCGCTCACGGTTCTAGGGACCGGCGCTGCCGGCGCGCCGGTCCCAGACTCGGCGATTGACCTAATTTCCTGCAGGGAGACCGCTGCATGGCGGAACTTTGGATCGGCATCGATACCGGCGGGACGTTCACCGACATCGCGCTCGCCGACGCGCGCACGGGCGAACGCTGGCTGCACAAGGTCCCGACGACGCCCGACGATCCTGCGCGCGGCATTCTTGAGGGGATTGAGGCTGGCCTGGCGCTAGCCGGACGGGCGGCGGCCGATGTGGCCGCCGTCAGCCATGGCACGACGCTCGCGACCAATGCCGTGCTTGAGGGGAAATGGGCGAAGACCGGGACGATCACGACCCTTGGCTTCCGCGATATCCTGGATCTGGCGCGGCAGCGGCGGCCAAGCTTCTTCAACCTGGACATCGAGAAGCCGACGCCGCCGTCATTGCGCGGCCAGCGCATCGAAGTCCGGGAACGGATCGCCCATGACGGCCAGACGATCGACGCTCTGGACGAAGCCGCCGTCACGGACGCCGCAATCGCCCTCCGCGACATGGGGTGCTCTGCCGTCTCGATCTGTTTTCTGCACTCTTACGCCAACCCGGCGCACGAACGCCGGGCGGCGGCGCTGGTCCGAGGGGTCTGGCCGGAAGCCTATCTCTGCGCGTCCTCGGATATCCTGGCGGAATTCCGGGAGTTCGAGCGCTTTTCGACCGCCACGGTGAACGCCAGCCTGATGCCCTTGCTCGACGACTATATCGCCCGCTTCGAAACCGGCCTTTCGGCGATCGGCGTCACGGTCGAGCCGCGGGTGATGCAATCGAACGGCGGCGCGGTGTCGCCGGCCGCCATCCGACGGGCGCCTGTCAACACCTTCTTCTCCGGCCCGGCGGGCGGCGTCATCGGCGCCGCGACCCTCAGCAAGGCCGCCCTGACGCCCGATATCATCACCTTCGACATGGGCGGCACCTCAACCGACGTCTGCCTGATCGCGGACGGCGCGCCCGGTCAGGCCAATGTCCGCGACATGGGCGGCTTTCCGGTCCGCGCCCGGACGCTGGACCTCCACACCATCGGCGCGGGCGGCGGCTCGCTGGCCTGGGTCGATCCCGGCGGCCTGCTGAAGGTCGGACCGAAAAGCGCCGGCGCCATGCCCGGCCCCGCCTGCTACGGCCGTGGCGGCAAAAGTCCGACCGTCACCGACGCCAACATGGCGCTTGGCCGCCTCAATCAACGGAGCTTGCTCGACGGCCGCATGGCGGTTTTTCCGGAGCGCGCGCGGGACGCCATCGAACAGACGCTTTGCCAGCCGCTTGGCCTGGACCTGACGGCGGCGGCGGCGGGCATTCTCGATATCGTCAACGTCAATATGATGGGCGCGGTCCGGGTGATTTCCGTCGAGCGCGGCGACGATCCGCGCCGCTTTGCGCTGATGCCGTTCGGCGGCGCCGGCCCGCTGCATGCCGCCGACGTCGCCGCCATGCTGGGCATGCCCCGGGTGATCGTTCCGGCGCGGCCGGGCGTGTTGTCGGCGCTTGGCCTCCTCCAGGCGGACGCCCGCGGCGATTTCAGCGTGACCCATCTGGCCCCAGCCTTGCCCGAGGCCATCCCGGACCTGAATGCAGCCCTTGCGGCCCTGGACGAGCGCGCCGCCGATTGGCTTGCCGCCGAACGACGGGACGCCGCCGAGGCAGCCTCCGAGCGCCTGATCGAAATGCGCTATCTCGGGCAGAACTACGACCTCCCGATCCCGCTCGCGGGCGAGCGCGCGGACGCCGCCGCGCTCGCTCAAGCTGTCGCCGCCTTCCATGCCAGTCACGAGCGGCTCTACGGTCACGCGATGCCCGAGCGGCCGGTGGAGATCGTGAATATCCGCCTGACCGTCGTCATCGCCCGCAAGCCGCCGCCGGACCGGCTGACGGATGCAGGCGGCGATCTCGCCGCCGCGCGGATCGAGACGCGGCCGGTCTGGTTCAAGGGCGGGTTCCGGGAGACGCCGATCTTCGCCCGCGACGCCCTGCCGGTCGAAACGCCCTTCAGCGGGCCGGCCGTCATCGAGCAGATGGATGCGACGACGGTCATCCCGCCGGACGCGACGATCGTCCGCGACCGGATCGGCAATCTTCGGATCGACCTTCCCGTCCAAGCCGAGAGCGAGGCCGCCCAATGACCCCCGCCATCCCCGCCGGCGCCCCTGTCGCAGTCGACGCCATAACGGCGGAAGTCGTATCACGCCGGCTCTGGTCGATCGCCGAGGAAATGGGCGTCACCCTGATCCGCACGGCGTTTTCGCCCAACATCAAGGAACGCGCCGACTGCTCGACCGCGGTCTTCGACGGCGAGGGCCGGGTCGTCGCGCAAGCGCATCGGGTGCCGATCCATATCGGCTCGATGATCGGCGCCGTCGCCGCGATCCGCGCCAAGTATCGCCCATCCGAGATCAAGCCGGGCGACATGTTCATGGTGAACGATCCCTACAATGGCGGCGGGTCGCACCTGCCGGACATCAACGTGATCGCGCCGGTTCATGTGGACGGCGCCATCGTCGCCTATGTCGCGAGCATCGCCCATCATTCCGACGTCGGCGGCATGACGCCCGGCTCGGAAGCCGCTGTATGCCGTTCGATCTTCCAGGAGGGGCTGCGCATCCCGTTGGTGCGGATCTACCGGGACGGGGCGGTCATCGACGACATTCTGGACTTCCTGCTGCTGAACTCCCGCACGCCGGACGAGCGGAATGGCGATCTCCGCGCCCAGATCGCGGCCAACCTGACCGGCATCCGCGCTGTCCTCGACCTGTTCGCCCGCTATGGCGGCCAGACGGCCCCTGCGATCGACGCCTATCTGGAATTCACCCGGCGGCGCTTTCAGGCGGCGATCGAGCGCCTGAAGGAAGGCGTCTACTCAGCCGAGGACTTTCTCGACGGGGAGAGTGCGGGATCGCAGGCGGCGATCCGCCTGACGCTGACAATCGCCGATGGCCGCCTCGCCTTCGATTTCGCGGGCTCGGCGGCGCAACTTACCTGGGCGCGCAACATCCCGCGTCAGGCCTTGCTGGCGACCGTCTACACCGTCGCGAAAAGCTTGCTGGACCCCGACGTGCCGGCCAATGCCGGCTATTTCCAGACCATGACCGTCGCCGCGCCCGACGGCAGCGTCGTGCAGTCGACCGCGCCGGCGCCCGTCGGGTGCCGCTCGATATCGGCGGGCGTCCTTGGCGACGTCATCGCAGCCGCGATGTCCAAGGCGATGCCGGAGAAAGCCATCGCCGCCAGCGGGCCGCATCATCTGGCGGTCTTCAACGGCCCCGATCCGAAAACCGGCGAGACCTTCGTGAACTATGAGACCGTCGCCGGCGGCATGGGCGCGCGGCCTTACCGGGATGGCATGGATGCGGTCCGCGTGCATGCGTCCGGCGCCGCCAATCTGCCGATCGAAGCCCTGGAACACGCCTATCCGCTCCGGGTCGAGCGCTATCAGATCCGCGACGGATCGGGCGGCGCGGGCCAGCGGCCCGGCGGCGCCGGGGTCGTCCGGGACTATCGGGCGCTGATCGACGGCGTCACGGTCTCGCTGTCCTCCGAACGCCAGCACGCGGCAGCCAGGGGCCTCGACGGCGGCGGCGCGGGCGCGACCGGCGCCTTCGTTCTCAATCCAGGCGCGCCGGACGAGCGCGTTCTGAATGCGGCCGAGGCCGACATGCCCCTGCCGCAAGGCGCAGTCCTTTCCATCCGCACCCCAGGCGGCGGCGGCTTCGGCCGCGCCGGTTGATCCATTCGAGGAGGCTCAGAGCCATGTCCCGCCACGTCAATGTCGACTTCACGGCCTTCCGTGCGATGTTTCCGGGCGCCCAGGAGAACGTCTATGTCGACGTCTCGGCGCGCGGCGTCATCTCGACCCGCGTCCGCGCGGCGCTGGACGAATATCTCGACGCCCGCATGCATGTAGGCGGCGACAAGGCCGAGATGTTCCAGACCGTCGAACGCTGCCGCGCGGCCTTCGCCAGGTTGATCAACGCCGAGCCGGACGAGGTCGCTTTGGTCAAGAACATTTCCGATGGCATCAACGCCTTCGCGACCGCGCTCGATTGGCGGCCGGGGGACAATGTCGTGCTGTGCTCCAATCTGGAGCATCCGGCGAACCTCCTGCCCTGGCTTAATCTCGTCAAGACCCGCGGCATCGCCATCAAGGGCGTGACGGCCGGGCCGGACGGGCGCATGCCCATCGCGGCGATGATCGACGCCATGGACAACAGGACCCGCGTCCTCGCGGTCTCGACCGTGACCTTCGCGCCGGGCTTCCGGACGCCCATGGCGGCGCTAGCGCAAGCCTGCCAGGCGCGCGGCGTGCAGATCATGGCCGATAGCGCCCAGTCCCTGGGCGTGCTCGCGACCGACGTGAAGCGGGACGGCATCGACGTCCTGGCCGCATCGACGCAGAAGGGCCTGCTTGGCCTCTACGGCATGGGCTTTCTCTATGTGCGCCGGCAGCTCGCGGAAGCCATGACGCCCACATATCTGTCGCGCCTGGGCGTCGTTTTGGACTCGGAGCATGAAGCGGCTTCATCCGGGATTGAGGATTATAGGCTGGCGCCCGGCGCGCGGCGGTTCGACCTCGGGAATTTCAACTATCTCGGAGCGGCGGCGGCGGCGCAGGGCCTGGCCGATCTGGCGATGCTTGAGCCAAGCGCCATCGAAGCCCATGCCTGCGGCCTCGCGGCCGACCTGAGGGACGGCTTGGCGGACCTCGGCATCGCGGTCTTCCGATCCGACGATCCGCGCGACAATGTCCACATCGTCGCGATCGGCGCCGGCCTCGCGGATCAGCACGATGCGACCGATGACGCAGACCTTGTCAGCCTGCACGAGGCCTTCATCGCCGCCGGGGTCAAACACACGATCCGGCGCGGCCTGCTCCGCCTGTCTCTGCACGCCTACAACGATGCGTCTGACGTCGCGGCCATCCTCGCCGTCGCGAAGGCGTGGCAAGCTGGTCGTTAGGTCGCCTCTGGCGGATGCGTTGCGATCCAGTGACGGGCGATATCTTCCCGGCGGCAGACCCAGACATCGGGATGCTTGGCGACGTGATCCAGGAACCGCGCAAGCGCCATGATGCGGCCCGGTCGGCCGACCAAGCGGCAATGCAGGCCGACGGACATCATTTTCGGCGAGTCCGCCCCCTCGGCATAGAGCGCGTCGAAGCTGTCGCGCAAATAGGCGAAGAACTGGTCGCCTGAATTGAAGCCCTGGGCCGACGCAAAGCGCATATCGTTCGCGTCGAGCGTATAGGGCACGATCAGGTGCGGGCGGCCGTAGTCATAAGACCAATAGGGCAGATCGTCGGCATAGGAATCGGCGTCATAGAGGAAGCCGCCGTGCTCGACCACAAGGCGGCGGGTATTGGGGCTCATCCGGCCGGTGTACCAGCCGACCGGGGTCTTGCCGACGGTCTGCTCGATCGCCTGAACTGCCTGCAGGATATGCGCCCGCTCCACGGCTTCCGGGACGGTCTGGTAGTCGATCCAGCGATAGCCGTGGCTCGCGACCTCCCATCCGGCTTCCGCCATGGCGGCGCCGGCCTCCGGGTTGAGCTCAAGCGCTCGGCCGACGCCGTAGACGGTGATCGGCAGGCCGCGCTCCCCGAACAGCCGCCAAAGCCGCCAGAATCCGGCGCGGGAGCCGTATTCGTAGATGCTTTCCATATTCATGTTGCGCTCGCCGACGAGCGGCGCGGCGCCGATGATCTCGGACAGGAACGCTTCCGACGCCGCATCGCCGTTCAGCAGCGTATTCTCCGCCCCCTCCTCGTAGTTCATGACGATCTGCAGCGCCAAGCGCGCGCCGCCGGGCCATTTCGGATCGGGCGGCGTCCGCCCATATCCTCTGAGATCGCGCAGGCTCTTGGACATCCTCGGACCGGCCTTCCTTTTCGCTTTGAGCGCCATGACCTCGCTAATTCGGCAGAAATACGCCCTTGCCGGTCTTCTGCTGGTCGAACAGCTTGTAGGCCTCGTCCGCCTGATCCAGACGCCATTTGTGGGTGAACAGACCGTCGACGTCGATCTTGCGGTCGGCGACGAAGCGCGCGCAATCCGCCTGACCGACCTTCGAGAACGTCCAGTGGCCCATCAGCGTCACCTGGCGGCGAATCAGGTCCGGCGAGACTTCCAGCATCACCTCCCCGCCTTCGCCGACGAAACAGGCCGATCCCCAGGCCCGGGTCGCCTGGACGGCCGCCCGGCGCGCCGCGGCCGACGAGGAGGCATCGAGCGTCTTGTGGGCGCCTTCGCCGTGGGTCAGGTCCTTGATCGCCTGAACGGGATCGTCGGCATTGGGGTCGATGGCGACGTCCGCGCCCATGTCGAGCGCCATTTGGCGACGTTCCGGCGAGATGTCGAGCGCGATGACCCGCGCGCCCATGGCGGCGCCGAGTTGCGTCGCCGACAGGCCGACCGGGCCTTGCCCGAAAACGGCCAGCGTCTCGTCGCCCTCAAGTCCCAGCCGCTTCAGGGCGCCGTAAGCCGTGCCCGTGCCGCAGGAAATCGCCGCCCCTGCCTCGAATGACAGGCTGTCGGGCAAGCCGACCAGGGTATGGGCCGGCGCGCGCATGTACTTCGCATGGGCGCCGTTGCCGACCGAGCCGAAGACGATCGCGCCGTCGACGCACATCTGCGTCCACCCCGACGCGCAATGGCGACAGACGCCGCAGCCGTCATAGTGGTGATCCATGACGCGGTCGCCGATGCGGGCTTCGCGTTCGGTGACGGCCGATCCGACCGCCACGACGACGCCGCATGGCTCATGCCCGGCGATCACCGGGGTCGACGACCGCTTGATGCCGCCCCGGACGACGCCCGGCTCGAACTTCGGCCGGTAGGCTTTCAGGTCCGTCCCGCACATGCCGGAGGCCTTGATCTCCAGGATCACATCCCGCGGCCCTGGCGTCGGGTCGGGAAACTCCCGAAGCTCCACCTGCCGCTCGCCCAAAAACACAATGCCCTTCATCTGAAAGGTCTCCCTATCGTCAATCCGCCGGCCGCAAGCCGAACACGGCTTCGAACCGATCTTGAAATTTCGGCCACACAGCCGGGTTGAGCAGGCGCGGCGGCTTCTTGCCGTCCCGGATCTCGATCAATTGCTCGGCAGCGATCTTTGCGATGTTCCGGCGGCTTTCGACCGTGATCCCGGCGGTATGCGGCGAGAGGATCACATTATCCATGGCGAGCAAGGGATGATCCAAGGGCGGCGGCTCGATATCCCAGACGTCGATGCCGGCTCCGACGAGCTTGCCGGACTGGAGCGCCTGCGCCAGCGCCGCCTCATCATGAATATAGCCGCGCGCGGTCGCGACATAGATCGCGCCGTCCCGCATGGCGCCGAAGACCGAAGCATCCACCATGCCCCGGGTTTCGGGAGTCAGGGGGCAGTTCAAGGAGACGAAATCGCTCCGCGCGGCCAAGTCCTGCAAGCTATCGACCTTGACCGCGCCCTTGGCCGCGATCTGATCGGCGGAGAGATACGGGTCATAGGCGACGACCTCGCACTCGAACAGCCCCTTGCAGAGAGCTGCCAGGCGCCCGCCCACATGGCCGAGGCCGATAATGCCGACGGTCTTGCCCTTCAGTTCCGTGCCCTTGAACACGTCCCGGTCCGTCACCTCGCCGCGCCGCACCTTGCGGTCGGCGACGATCAGGCGCTTCGCCACGGTCAACATCATGGCAAGCGCATGTTCCGCGACGCCTTCCAGATTGCCGCCCGCCTGGTTGACCACGGCCACGCCAGCAGCGGTCGCATCGCCCAGATCGCACACGTCATAGCCTGCGCCATATGTGGACAGCAGCAGGAGGTTCGGACAGCGCTTGAAAAGGTCCGCTTCGCCCCAGAGCGGCCGGGGCAGTTCGTCCTTCGCGGAGCTGATGCTGTAGACATGCGCCTCGGCCAGCGCCGCCAGATTGTCCGCCAGCGGCTCGGCAAGCTGGCGCTTCTCGATGGCGAAACCGCCGTCGGCGTCCAGGACGTCCAGGAAGGTCTGTTCCATCGGTCGGTTGAAATAGAGCAGCCGCATAGCGTTCATGTGGGGGCATCCTGGTCGTTCGATTGCGTGCGCCGAATTTCCTGGCCGAGGCGGCCAGTCAGCCACAAGCCTAGCATGCGGAAATCACTTAGGAAGGACCAAAGCGGATACTGAAATGTCGCCGGCCGATTATGCTCGATCGCGATATGGCCGATCCAGGCGAACAGGTAGCCGCAAACAAGCGCGACCGGCAGCAGCGCCCAGTTTTGCAGAAGGATCGCGGCGAGCGCCAGCCCGAGGCCGAGCAGCGTGCCGACAAAATGCAGGGCGCGCGTCGCGGGCTTCGCATGCTCGGCCAGATAGTACGGCCAGAATGCCTCGAAACTCCGATAACGGCTGATGTGCTTCGGGGATTCCTGGCTCATCGATGACCTCTCCCTTGCATGCGGGCCAGGTTCAGCCTATTCCACGCACTCTCCCAAACCCTGATTCCCACCCACACTGCTTAAGGTCGAAACCCATGGGCTACAAGGTCGCCGTCGTCGGCGCCACGGGCGCTGTCGGGCACACCATCCTCGAGTGCCTCGCCGAAATCGATTTTCCCGTAGATGAGATCGTCGCGCTCGCGTCGTCCGCCTCCGTCGGCAAAGAGGTTTCGTTCGGCGACAAACAGACCCTGAAAGTCAAGGACCTGGCCAAATACGACTTCGAGGGCTGCGATATCGCGCTGTTCTCGCCGGGCGGCAAGGTTTCGGCCGTGCATGCGCCGCGCGCCGCGGAAGCCGGATGCGTCGTCATCGACAATACCAGCCATTTCCGCATGGACCCGGACGTGCCGTTGATCGTGCCCGAGGTCAACCGCCATGCGCTGGAAGGCTTCCGGGCGCGCAACATCATCGCCAACCCGAACTGCTCGACCATTCAAATGGTCGTCGCGTTGAAGCCGCTGCATGACATCGCGCGCATCAAGCGGGTCGTCGTCGCCACATATCAATCTGTCTCCGGCGCCGGCCAGGCCGGCATGAACGAGCTTTATAATCAGACCAAGAGCGTGTTCCAGATCGAGGAGATGGCGCCGAAAGTCTTCCCAGTCCCGATCGCCTTCAACATCATCCCCCACATCGACGCCTTCATGCCCGACGGCAATACGAAGGAAGAGTGGAAGATGATCCACGAGACCAAGAAGATCCTCGATCCGGAAATCGAGGTCGTCGCGACCTGCGTGCGCGTTCCGGTGTTCGTCGGCCACGGCGAAGCCGTCAACGTCGAGTTCGAGGAGCCGATCGATCTGGATCAGGCTTACGAAGCCTTGCAGGAGGCCGACGGCGTCGTGCTGCTCGACCGCCGGGAGGCCGGCGGCTATATCACGCCGAAAGAGGCGGCCGGCGACAATGCCGTGTTCGTCTCGCGCCTCAGGGACGACCCGACGGTGCCCTACGGCCTGACGTTCTGGGTGGTCTCCGACAATCTCCGCAAGGGCGCTGCCTGGAATGCTGTCCAGATCGCCCAGGCGCTCTCGGAAGACTATCTCTAGCAACCCTCGATAATCACTGCAGCCCGCGCCAAGCGGGAAACGGCCGGCCGCCTGGGAGGGCGACCTGCCGTTTTTGCATTCCGGGCATTGCATACCGCCAGCGCTCGAAAATCTTTTCTACCGTCGGCGCTTGTGCCCAGGCGCCGACTCTGCGCCTTGAGCAAGGGACGCAGCGGCGCCGACCCCGCGCGCCCATAACCATCCGCATAACCATTCTATCCAAAGTCTTAAGCCCGAGGGGGCCGCCAAGGTCCGGCCCTCGGTCCCGGCCGGCTCGCGCCTTGCAACTTGTCGCGGCGCGTGGATCGGCGGAGCCAAGGGAATCTTAGAGTCTGTCCGGGATCATAGCGCGGGATTAGAGAGCCTTCTGAGCATG
>CALAHN010000097.1 GCA_937891825.1 uncultured Alphaproteobacteria bacterium | reverse complement strand
AACTTCCTCAGAAACGCTGCCTATGTTGCAGATTAATCGCCCGACGCTCTAGCCCGCTGCTCTATTGCACGTCCGTCGGCCGGTCTTCAGCGGATGGGGGGTTGGGCTCGATTGCGGCGACGGTTTGGGTTTGGAGGAGGGCTTCGGCGAATTCGCCGCGCTCGGACTCGGCGGCTGGGGCCCGGCGTTTGATCCGGTAGATCGTGAATCCGGCCAGCATCAGGTGCACGGCCGCCGTGTAGAGGAACATCGCCGAGCCGCCATAGGCCCGCATCGCCACTGACGCGAACACCGGCCCCAGGATCGCGCCCATGGAGAATATCAGCAGCATTCCGCCCGCGGCTTCGACAAAGCCGTCCTTCTCGACTTTGTCGTTCATATGCGCCGCCGTGAGCGCATAGAGCGGGATGGCGAAGAGGCCGAACGCCCAGATGCAGGCGAGGCGCGCGCTATCTGACGCTTCGCCCAGCAGGAACATCGACAGGCCGGCGATCGCCCCGCCAATGCAGGCGAAGACGATGACCCGGCGCCGGTCGGTCTTGTCGGACGCCCGCCCGAGCGGCCATTGCCCGGCCGCGCCGGCGATCGCGCCGACCGCCATGAAGGTCGCCGTGGCGGCCGCGCCGTCGCCGCTGGCCTGGCTCACCGCGAACACCGGCCCCAGCGTCCAGAATGTGCTGTTGATGAGGCCGACGCAGAACGCCCCGACGACGCCGACCGGCGACAGCCGATAGAGCCGCAGCAACCGCAGCCGCACGATGGATGGCAGGGCCGGTTGCTGGGACCGGGTCATCGCCAGGGGCGCCGCCGCCAGGGAAACCAGGATCGACGCCAGCGCGAACAGCGTGAAGCCGCGGACGTCATCCAGGGTCAGCATCATCTGGCCGATGGTCACGACCGTCAGGTTGATGACGATGTAGACGGAAAACACCGTGCCGCGGGTTTCATTGGTCGCCTTGTCGTGCAGCCAGCTTTCGATGACCATGAAAATCACCGCGAAGCAGAAGCCCGTCAGGGCGCGGAGCGCGATCCACACGATTTCGTCCACGAAGATCGCATGGACCAGCGTCGCGGCGGACGCGACCGCGACGATCGCGGTAAAGGCGCGAATATGGCCGACCCGGCGCACGATCCGCGGCCCACAGAGGCAGCCGATGCCGAAACCGGCATAATAACAGCCGCCAAGCAAACCGAGCGCCAGGGGCGAGAACGCTTCGATATTGGCGCGGACCGGCACAAGCGTGTTCTGGAGGCCGTTGCCCATCAACAACAGCGCCACGCTCAGCAGCAGCGCCGCGACGGGAGCGAGGGTTCGGAGCATGGCTACCGGGCGCCCATGCCATCGGGGCCAGGACAGCCCCACGCCTGAGGGCGAGCGACAGGCGCGGCGCCGGGAACGATGGAGCCGGATCCGGCCTTGCGGCCATGAACGCGCGTCAGGTCCTGCATCTGCTTCCAGTCGCTCCTGCCTCGGGTGTATGCTCCGGATAATCGCTTGCTCGATCAACCTAGCCATTTTTTGGCGGTTGCGCCAAATCGCAGGTCAGTCTTGACCGCCCGTAACGCACTGGAGCCTATCGATGCCAGACACTCAACCCTTGGCCGCCGCCGGCTGGCGGGCCGCCGATATCGGCCCGAAGCCAGGCCGCGCGGCCCTGCCCGACGCCGCGGCCGACGAATTGATCGAGGCCTGGGCAGCATTCAGGCCAAGCCCGCTGCCGATCGCCCAGGTCAAGCCTGGCCACTTCGATCTCCCCGCCGCCACGGCTTTCATGGAAAGCCTCCGCCCGCAACTGGTCGAGGGCATCGGCTTTGCGCTCATCGACCGTCTGCCGATGGACGCCCTTGGCGAGGACGGCGCGCGCCTCGCCCATTGGCTCCTCTGCAGCATGATCGAACGCCCGGTCGCGCAGAACTGGAAAGGCGCGCTGACCTATGACGTCACCGACCTTGGCCGCCCGCCTGGCAATGGCGTTCGGCCGGACGTCACCAATGCCGAGCAGAATTTCCATACCGACAACAGCTACAACAACTGCCCGCCGAACTATGCGGCGCTGCTCTGCCTCCGGCCGGCGAAGGCGGGCGGCGTCTCCCATATCGTATCGTTCGAAGCAGCCTATGCCGCGCTATCCGCCAAACGCCCGGACCTGACGGCGCGCCTTTGCCAGCCCTTCTACTTCGACCGGCAGCGCGAGCATGCGCCAGGCGATGTCATTACCACATATCATCCGCTCTTCGAAATCGAGGATGGGCGTCTGCTCTCGCGCCTCTCGAAATTTCAGGTGGCTAACGGCCAGAAGCTTGCGGGCGAACCCCTGGACGCCCTGGGCGCCGAAGCCTTGGACGCCCTGGAGGCCGAGATGAGCGCGCCCGGCATGGACGTCTCCTTCTTCTTCGAGCCTGGGCAGATCCAGATCGTCAACAACCGCCGCATCGGCCACCGCCGCACGGGCTTCGAGGACTGGGCGGAGCCCGGCAAGAAGCGGCTGCTGGTCCGGCTCTGGCTCCGGGATTGGGGGCGCCGGTTCTACAATGGCTGACGGTTGATCGCGGCCCGCTGCTGTCACGCCGTATTCATCGGCGCGTCATCCCGTCTTCACACAGCCGTCATAGCCACGTCACCCGATAGCCTCACTCCTGCCAGGGTCTTCACCCTACCCAGGAGTTACCCGCAATGCGTTTTGGAACATACGCCCTAGCCGCCACGGCCCTGTGGCTGACGGCGGCGGCGCCCGTCGTCGCCGCTGAGGTCGAGGTCGGACCCCGGCCCTATTATCTGATCGATCAGATGGCGGACGGCCCGCTCAAGACCAAGCTTGCGTCCTGCGCCGGCCAGGCAGCCAAGCCGACGCTGTTCTCGATCGGCCATCGCGGCGCGCCGATGATGTTCCCCGAGCACACGGAGCAGTCCTACCGGGCGGCCGGGCGCATGGGCGCCGGCATCATCGAATGCGACGTGACCTTCACGGCCGACAAGGAACTTGTGTGCCGTCACGCCCAGAACGATCTGCACACCACGACCACCATCCTGGCGACGCCGCTCGCCGCCAAGTGCACGGCCCCGTTCAAGGCCGCGGCCGGCGACGCCAAGGCGAGCGCGGAATGCCGCGCATCCGACCTGACCCTGGCGGAATTTCGCACCCTTCGGGGCAAGATGGACGCCGCCGACAGCAAGGCCGAGACGGTCGCGGCCTACATGAACGGCACCGCGCGCTGGCGGACCGACCTCTATTCCGGCCAGGCGGGAACGCTGATGACCCACGCCGAATCGATCCAGCTGATCCGGTCGCTTGGCGGGAAGTTCACGCCGGAGCTGAAAGGCCCGTCCGTCGCGATGCCCTTCGATGGCTTCACCCAGGAAGCCTATGCGCAAAAGATGATCGACGAGTACAAGGCGGCCGGCATCCCGCCGGAAGATGTCTGGCCCCAGTCCTTCAATCTGAATGACGTGCTTTACTGGATCAAGGCGGAGCCTGCCTTCGGCAAGCAAGCAGTCTATCTGGACGACCGCTATGAAACGACGAAGACGTTCGATCCGATGCAGCCGGACGCCCTGTCGCCGACGATGGGCGCGCTCAAGGCCATGGGCGTGAACTATATCGCGCCGCCGATGTGGGTGCTGGTCACGCTCGAGGACGGCAAGATCGTCCCCTCAGCCTATGCCAAGGCGGCGACGGCTGCCGGCCTGAAGATCATCACCTGGACGCTGGAGCGGTCCGGCCCGCTGCGCAATGGCGGCGGCTGGTACTTTCAGACCGTCAAATCCGCGATCGACGGCGATGGCCGGACGTTCGACATGCTAGACGTGCTGGCGAAGGACGTCGGCGTCGTCGGCGTCTTCTCCGACTGGCCGGGCACGGTCAGCTATTACGCGACCTGCATGGGCCTGCAATAGCATCGCCTGAAACGACAAATGCCGTGAGGCCTTCCGGCCTCACGGCATTTTCTTGTTCCTGGAAGCCCGCCGGATCAGGCGGCGTCTTCTTCGTCCTCATACCCGGTCGGACCGGAATCCTTGCCCTTGGCTTCGGGGTCGCGGTCGACCAGTTCGATCACTGCCAGCGCCGCATCGTCGCCGTAGCGGAAACCTGCGCGCATGATGCGCGTATAGCCGCCCGGCCGATTGGCATAACGCTCGCCCAGCATGCTGAACAGCTTCCGCACCATCGCCTCGTCGCCAAGCCGGGCGATCGCCATGCGGCGCGCCGCCAGATCGCCATTCTTGCCGAGCGTGATCAGCTTTTCGACGACCGGGCGCAGCGCCTTGGCTTTCGGCAGCGTCGTTACGATCTGTTCGTGCTTGATGAGCGCCGCCGACATGTTCGCCAACATCGAGCGACGGTGAGTTGACGTGCGGCCCAGCTTGGCCGGTCCCTTGCGATGACGCATCGGTCTATCCTCTTACCTGAACGAGCGCGCCCAGCAGGGCGCGGATTGCTTTAGAAGGGCTCTTCGAGCCGGCGGGCGAGATCGTCGATGTTCTCGGGCGGCCAGTTCGGGATTTCCATCCCGACATGCAGGCCCATCTGTTCCAGAACATGCTTGATTTCGTTCAGCGACTTCCGGCCGAAGTTCGGCGTACGCAGCAACTCGCCTTCGGTCTTCTGCACCAGATCGCCGATGTAGATGATGTTATCGTTCTTCAAGCAATTCGCCGACCGGACGCTGAGCTCAAGCTCCTCGACCCGACGTAGCAGGTTCTTGTTGAACGGCAGGTCCGGCACGTCTTCGCGTTCGGTCGCCGGCTTCGGCTCTTCGAAGTTGATGAACAACTGAAGCTGATCCTGCAGGATCCGCGCCGCATAGGCGACAGCGTCTTCCGGCGTCAGAGCGCCGTTGGTCTCGACATGCAATTGCAGCTTGTCGTAGTCCGTCACCTGGCCGACACGGGTATTCTCGATCCGGTACGAGACCTGACGGACCGGGCTGTAGATCGCGTCGACGGGGATCAACCCGATCGGCGCATCTTCCGCGCGGTTCTGCACGGCTGGGACGTATCCCTTGCCGGTCTCAACCGTCATTTCCATGTGAACCGAAGCGCCCTCGTCGAGGGTGCAGATCACCAGATCCGGATCCATGACCTCGATATCGGGGCCGGTTTCGATCTGGCCTGCGGTCGCGACGCCGGGGCCCTTGGCTTCCAGCGTAATCCGCTTGGGACCGTCGACATGCATCCGCAGGCCCATCGACTTGATGTTCAGGACGATGTCGGTGACATCTTCGCGAACGCCCGGGATCGACGAGAACTCGTGCAGCACGCCGTCGATCTTGACGGAGGTGACCGCAGCGCCCTGGAGGGAAGAGAGGAGGATCCGGCGCAGACCATTGCCCAGCGTCACGCCGAAGCCGCGTTCCAACGGCTCGGCGATCACAGTCGCGCTGCGGCTCGGGTCGCCTTTCGGCTCAATCCCAAGCTTCGCGGGCTTGATCAATGTCTGCCAGTTGTTCTGCATGAAGTTCATGGCGCACCTCTGACGGCAAAAAGACTTGACGCCGCCGCCGGCGCAATCACGCTGGGGCGGCGGCGTATGAATAAGCGCGGGCCGACTGAAGAGGCCCGCGCGAAGGAAGACCTAGACGCGGCGACGCTTGCGCGGGCGGCATCCATTATGCGGGATCGGCGAAACGTCCCGAATCGAGGCGATTTGGAAACCGGCGGCCTGCAAGGCGCGCAAGGCCGATTCACGGCCCGACCCCGGACCCTTCACTTCCACTTCGAGATTCTTGACCCCATGCTCCTTGGCCTTGCGGGCGCAATCTTCCGCGGCGACCTGGGCCGCGAACGGCGTCGACTTGCGGCTGCCCTTGAAGCCCTGGGAGCCGGCCGACGACCAGGCGATGGAATTGCCCTGCACGTCGGTAATCGTGATCATCGTGTTGTTGAAGCTTGCATTCACATGGGCCAGGCCCGATGTGATGTTCTTCCGCTCGCGTCTCCGGACGCGCGCAGCCGCCGCAGCTTTAGCCATGGTCTACTCCTCGAGCCGGATAACCGGCGTTACTTCTTGCGGCCAGCAATCGCGCGGGCTTTGCCCTTGCGGGTTCTGGCGTTGGTGTGGGTCCGCTGGCCGCGCACCGGAAGATTGCGACGATGCCGCAAGCCCCGATAACAACCCAGATCCATCAGCCGCTTGATGTTCATCGACACTTCGCGACGCAGATCGCCTTCGACCTGATAGTCCTGATCGATCGCCTCGCGAATATTGATGACCTCTTGTTCGGTCAATTCATTCACGCGCCGGCTGAGGTCGATCCCGACCTTCTCGCAAATCTGAAATGCTCTATGGTCACCGATTCCATGAATATAAGTCAGCGCCACTAGGACACGCTTATTCGTCGGAATGTTGACGCCCGCAATACGCGCCACTCTGCCGTCCTCCTGATGTCGCTGCCTCGCGCCGCCGGACCCTGTCCAGCCGAAACGCGAAGCGCGGGATTATAGGGCCTCGCCCCGATACGTCAATCCGTTCCGCCGCCTGCGACGCCGTGTCAAGCGGCGTCCAGGATCGCTGCGATGTCGGCGCTCACCTGATCGATGCTCGCCATGCCGTCCACTGTCTTCAATGCGCCCTTGTCCCGGTAGTAGGGGATGATCGGCGCTGTCTGCTGCCGGTAGACCGAAAGCCGGTTGCGCAGCGTTTCAACCGTGTCGTCCGCCCGCGCGCCGCCCGTCTCGGCCGCACGCTTCTCGATCCGTTGCACCAGGGCCGCCTCGTCGACGGCGATTTCGATCACAGCCGCCAGGGTCATGCCCTTCCGCGCCAGCATCGCATCCAGAGCTGCCGCCTGGGCGACCGTCCGGGGAAACCCGTCGAGGATGACGCCGGACTTAGCGTCCGCCTCATCCAGCCGGTCGGAGATAATCTGGATCACGACGTCGTCGGATACAAGATCGCCCCGGTCCATGATCGTCTTGGCGCGGAGGCCGACTTCGGTCTTGGCCGCGACCGCCGCCCGTAGCATGTCGCCGGTCGACAGTTGCAGGAGTCCGCGCTCCTTAACCAGCCGTTCCGCCTGCGTGCCTTTGCCGGCGCCCGGCGGGCCGAGCAGAATGATATTCAACGGCGTCTCCCCCGCAGCTTCTGCCTCTTCACCAGACCTTCATACTGATGGGCCAGGAGATGCGACTGAATTTGCGCAACCGTATCCATCGTCACGCTGACGACGATCAACAAACTGGTGCCGCCGAAGTAGAAGGGCACCGCGTACTGGGTGCGCAGCAGTTCCGGCAGCAGGCATACGCCAGCCAGGTATGCCGCGCCGACGACCGTCAGCCGTTCCAGAACATATTCGAGATAATGCGCGGTATTCTTGCCAGGACGAATGCCGGGGACGAAGCCGCCATGCTTGCGCAGATTGTCCGCGGTCTCTTCCGGATTGAACACGATCGACGTGTAGAAGAAGCAGAAGAACACGATCAGAAACAGGTAAACAGCCAGGTAGAGCGGCTGCCCGGGCGCCATGTAGGCCATGACCGACTGCAGCCAGCCGGGCATGGAACTGGCGCTGCCGAGGCTCTGGAAGGTCGCCGGCAACAACAGCAGGGAGCTTGCGAAGATCGGCGGGATGACGCCCGCGGTATTCAGCTTCAATGGCAGATGGGACGACTCGCCGCCAACCATGCGGTTGCCGGTCTGCCGCTTCGGATATTGCACGATGATCCGGCGCTGGGCGCGTTCCATGAACACGACGAAGACGATGACGCCGATGATGATCGCAAGCAGCAGCAGCAGGAAAGCGGCCGACATCGCGCCCTGACGGCTCAATTCGAAGAGCTGCGCCAGCGCCTGGGGCAGATTGGCGACAATGCCGGCGAAAATGATCAGCGAAATGCCATTGCCGATGCCCCGGGCGGTAATCTGTTCGCCCAGCCACATCAGGAACATCGTGCCGCCGACGATGGTCACCACCGTCGAGACATAGAAGAACATGCTCGGGTCGGCGACCGCGGGGCCATTGGGGCCGGCGAAGCTGGCGACGCCGCTCGACAAGCCGATCGCCTGCACGGCCGCCAGAACGACCGTGCCGTAGCGCGTATACTGATTGAGTTTCTTGCGGCCGGCCTCGCCGTCCTTCTTCATCTGCTCGAAGGACGGCACCACGGCCGTCAACAGCTGCACGATGATCGACGCCGAAATGTACGGCATGATGTTCAGCGCGAAGATCGACATCCGCCCCAGCGCGCCGCCGGAGAACATGTCGAACATCCCGATAATGCCCGCGCCGCCGCCCTGGTCGAAGATCTCCGACAGGACAGAGGAATCGACGCCGGGGATCGGGATATAGGTGCCGAGCCGGTAGACCACCAGCGCGCCCAGCGTGAACAAGATGCGCTGTTGAAGTTCCTTGGCTTTGCCGAACGACGAAAAATTGACGTTCGACGCCAGCCTTTCGGCGGCCGATGCCATCAGCCGGCGGCCTCTTCCGATTTTGCCTCGACGGTCACCGACCCGCCGGCAGCCTCAATGGCGGCGATCGCGGCCGCAGAAGCGCTATGGACCTGCAATGTCAGCGCCGCCTGCAATTCGCCCTTGGCGAGCAGCCGGATCGGCGTGCCGTTCGGGCGCGCCATGCCTGCCGCGACCAGGACCGCGCGGTCAACGGTTTGCCCGGCCTCTAGCTTGCCGGCCTCGATCGCCTTCGCCAGACCGTCGAGGTTGACGATCTGATAGACAATCTTGTTGCGCGGGGTGAAGCCGCGACGCGGCACCCGGCGGTAGATTGGCATCTGCCCGCCTTCGTAGCCCTTGATGGCGACGCCGCTGCGGGCTTTCTGGCCCTTGACGCCGCGCCCGGACGTCTTGCCGACCCCGGAGCCGATGCCTCGGCCAAGACGACGCTTCGGCTTGGAAGCGCCGGGATTGTCGCGAATATCTTCAAGCCGCATCGGCTTTATCCTTCATAACCCCATGCCCACCAGATCGGGGCATGGCCACAAACATTCAAGGCTCGACCGTCAGTCGAGCACTTCGACCATGTGCTGGACCTTGCGGATCATGCCGCGCACCGACGGCGTGTCCTCAAGCTCGCGCACCCGGCCGAGCTTATTCAAGCCCAAGCCGATCAAGGTCGCGCGCTGACTGGCTTCCCGACGGATCGGGCTGCCGGTCTGGCGGACTTTCAACATCTTCTTTTCGGCGGCCATGACCCTATTACTCCTCGGCGACGGACGCATCAGCGGCTTCAGCGTCGGCGCCGCGGCGGCCGAGCACTTCCGGAACCTTCATGCCGCGACGCGCCGCGACCTGACGGGGGGACTGGGTGTTGGAGATCGCGTCGAACGCCGCCTTTACCAAGTTATAAGGGTTCGACGTGCCGACCGACTTGGCGACGACGTCCTGAACGCCCAGGGCCTCGAAGACCGCGCGCATCGGGCCGCCGGCGATGACGCCGGTGCCTGCGGGCGCGGCGCGGACGACGACGCGGCCGGCGCCGAAATGGCCCGTCGCGTCATGGTGAAGGGTGCGGCCTTCCCGAAGCGGGATGCGCACCATCTTCTTCTTCGCCTGCTCCGTCGCCTTGCGGATCGCTTCCGGCACTTCACGCGCCTTGCCGGAGCCGTAGCCGACCCGGCCGGCCCCGTCGCCGGTAACCACAAGCGCGGAGAAGCCGAAGCGTCGGCCGCCCTTCACGACTTTGGCGACGCGATTGATCGACACCAGCTTCTCGACGATGTCGCTGTCTTCTCGATCGCGACCGCCGCGTTCGCCGCGCTCGCCTCTCGGACCTCTGGCCATCTTCTTTTTTCCCGCCTCGCCTAAAACTTGAGCCCGCCTTCGCGGGCGGCTTCAGCCAGCGCCTTGACGCGGCCATGATAACGGTAGGCGCCGCGATCGAAGACGACGGCCTCGATGCCCGCCGCGACGGCCCGCGCTGCGACGCGCTTGCCGACTTCGCCAGCGGCCGCGATATCGGCGCCGGTCTTCAGCGCCTCACGCAGTTCCTTTTCGACAGTCGACGCCGCCGCGAGCGTCGTGCCCGCCACGTCATCGATAACCTGCGCATAGATGTGGCGCCCGGAACGGAAGACCGACAACCGCAAGCGGCCGCGCGACTTCTTGCGAAGGGCCGCACGGGTGCGGTTCAGCCGCCGTTCATAGCGCTCCTTAGGCGTAAACATTGCCCAACGCTCCCATTACTTCTTCTTGCCTTCCTTGCGGAAGATGTGTTCATCGGCATATTTGACGCCCTTGCCCTTGTAGGGCTCAGGCGGGCGGTACGCGCGGATTTCCGAAGCGATCTGGCCCACGCGCTGCTTGTCGGCGCCGGTGATCGACACGGCGGTCGGCCGTTCGCATTTGATCTCGATGCCCTCGGGAATCGGGTACAGCACATCGTGGCTGAAGCCAAGCTGCAGCTTGAGCGCCTTGCCCTCGACCTGGGCGCGATAGCCGACGCCGTTGATCTCGAGGTTCCGGGTATACCCTTCCGAGACGCCGGTGACGAGGCTCTGCGCCAAGCTGCGCATCGTGCCCCACATCATGCGGGTCCGTTGCGGGTTCGCCTTGGGCCGAATGATCAGATGACCGTCCTCGACGACGCCGCCGATAGACGTCGCAAGCTGCATCTGCAGCTCGCCCATCTTGCCTTTCGCCTTGATGGTCTGGCCATCGACCGTAACAGTCGTGCCAGCCGGGATGGCGATCGGGTTTTTGCCAACGCGTGACATAGCTCTTTCCTTAATCTGGCGTCCGTCTAGAAGACTTGGCAGAGCACTTCGCCGCCGACATTGCGCTGGCGAGCTTCGTGATCCGACAAGACGCCAGACGGCGTCGACAAAATGGCGATGCCAAGTCCGTTCCGGACCGGCTTCAGGTCGTCGATCTTGGAATAGACGCGACGGCCAGGCTTCGACACGCGCTGGATCGTCCGAATGACGCCCTCGCCTTCGTAGTATTTCAGTTCGATCGCGAGTTCAGCCTTGCCGCTAGCGTTGTCATTCACCTGATAGCCGCGAATGAACCCTTCGCGCTTCAGAACCTCCAGAACGCTCGCGCGCAGCTTCGACGCAGGCGACGAAATCGTCGCCTGGCCGGCGCGCTGGCCGTTCCGGATGCGGGTCAGCATATCCCCGAGCGGATCTGTCATCGACATCCCAGTATCCTCACCAGCTCGACTTCGTGACGCCGGGAAGCATGGCGCTCGACGCCAGTTCCCGAAGCGCGATACGAGACATCTCGAATTTGCGGTAGTAGCCGCGCGGCCGTCCGGTTATCCGGCAGCGATTGCGCACGCGGTTCTTCGCGGAATTGCGCGGCATCTCCGCCAGCTTCAGGGTCGCGGCGAAGCGTTCGCCGGCCGGCAGCGTCTTGTCCGTGACAACCGCCTTCAAGCGCGCGCGCTTCGGCGCAAGTTTCTTGGCCAGCGCGCGGCGGCGTTCGTTCGTTTCGACCGTTCCGACTTTCGCCATGGTGCGGCCTCCTTAATTGATGAACGGCATGTTGAAACCGCGCAGAAGCTCTTTGGCCTCGGCATCGGTGTCAGCCGTCGTGCAAATGACAATGTCCATGCCGCGGATCGCGTCGATCTTGTCGTACTCGATCTCCGGGAACACCAGCTGCTCCTTCAAGCCCATGGCATAGTTGCCGCGGCCGTCGAAGGATTTGCCGTTCAGGCCGCGGAAGTCACGGACGCGCGGCAAGGCGATGTTCACCAGCCGGTCCATGAATTCATACATGCGCTTGCTGCGCAGCGTGACCTTGCAGCCAATGGCCATGCCCTCGCGCAGCTTGAAGGTCGCGACCGACTTCTTCGCCTTGGCGACAACCGGCTTCTGGCCGGAAATCAACGTCAGGTCCTGAACCGCCGAATCGATCTTCTTGCTGTCGGACGTAGCTTCGCCGACGCCCATGTTGATCACGATCTTGTCCAGGCGCGGCGCCTGCATCGGGTTCGCGTACTTGAATTTCTCAAGTAGCTCGGCCCGCACGACATCTTCGTAGTGTTGTTTCAGTCTCGCCATATTCGCCTACCGATCGATCACGTCGCCGGACTTCTTGGCGACACGCACTTTGCGGCCGTCGTCCAGCATTTTGAAGCCAATCCGGGTCGGCTTGTCCGAAGCCGGGTCGATGTGCGCCACGTTGGAGACGTGGATTGGGGCCTCGAATTCCTCGATGCCGCCAGGGGAGGCGTTCGATGGCTTGCGATGCCGCTTCACCATGTTCACGCCCTGAACGACAACGCGGTCCTCTTTCGGAATGACCCGGAGGATTTCGCCCCGTTTGCCTTTATCGCGACCGGTGAGCACCGCCACCTGGTCGCCTTTGCGCATGCGCCGCATAACTCAGGGACCCTCCTAGAGCACTTCAGGGGCGAGGGAGATGATCTTCATGAACTGGCGACCGCGCAGCTCGCGCACCACCGGCCCGAAGATGCGGGTGCCGATCGGCTCCCGCGCATTGTTGATCAACACCGCCGCATTGTCGTCGAACCGGATCGCCGATCCGTCTTCGCGGCGAATTTCCTTGGCGGTGCGAACGACGACCGCCTTGTGGATTTCGCCCTTCTTGACGCGGCCGCGCGGAATGGCGTCCTTCACGGAGACGACGATGACATCGCCGACGCTCGCATAACGTCGGCCGGTGCCGCCGAGCACGCGGATGCACTGCACCCGCTTCGCCCCGGAATTATCCGCGACCGCCAGGTTGGTTTCGACTTGGATCATCGACCTAGCCCTCCGACGCCGGCGTCGCCGCCGACTTGCTGATCGCTACCCACCGCTTGCGGGCGGACAGCGGACGGCTTTCAATGATTTCGACGTCATCGCCCGCCTTGAATTCATTGGTCTCGTCGTGAGCCATGAACTTCTTGGACAAGGTGATGATCTTGCCATAGGCCTGATGGCGAACCCGCCGTTCGACGCGAACGGTGATCGACTTTTCCATCTTGTCGCTGACGACGACGCCTCTCAGCACGCGCTTCGGCATGACGCCTCTCCTAACCCTGGGCCTGACGGCGCTCATCGAGCACCGTCATGATCCGAGCGATATCTCTACGTACGGCCTTGCGGCGCGCCGTGTTTTCCAATTGGCCGGACGCTTGCTGAAACCGAAGGTTCAGGGCTTCCTTGCGCAAGCCGGCGAGGGACGTTTTCAATTCGTCGTCGGACTTGGCGCGGGTTTCGACTGCTTTCATAACCTCAACCCTCCTGCCCGATGCGCGTCACGATCCGGGTATCGATCGGCAGCTTGGCGGCGGCGAGCAGGAATGCTTCCTTCGCCACGTCCGCCGGCACGCCTTCCATCTCGAACATGATGCGGCCCGGCTTCACCCGGCACATCCAGTATTCCGGCGAACCCTTGCCCTTGCCCATGCGGACTTCGGCAGGCTTCGTCGACACCGGCACATCCGGGAAGATCCGGATCCACACCTTGCCTTGACGACGGATGTGGCGGGTCAGCGCCCGGCGCGCCGCTTCAATCTGGCGCGCCGTGATGCGGCCCGGCTGCATCGCCTTCAAGCCGACCGACCCGAAGTTCAGGTCCGTGCCGCCTTTGGCGTCGCCGTGAATCCGGCCCTTGTGAGCCTTGCGGTATTTCGTTCGTTTCGGACTGAGCATCGCTCAAGGCTCCAACTATCGGTCTCGGTCTTGTCGGCCGCCGCCGCCCGAAGGCTGCTGCTCCGCAAGACGCTTGTCACGGGCCATCGGGTCTTGCCCGATGACTTCGCCCTTGAAAATCCAGCACTTGATTCCGCAAATGCCGTAGGTCGTCTTCGCTTCCGCAAAGCCGTAGTCGATGTCGGCGCGAAGCGTGTGCAGCGGCACCCGCCCCTCGCGATACCATTCCGTCCGTGCGATTTCGGCGCCGCCAAGCCGGCCCGCGGCATTCAGGCGAATGCCAAGCGCGCCGAGACGCATCGCCGACTGCACCGACCGCTTCAGCGCCCGGCGGAACGAGACCCGCCGTTCGAGCTGCTGCGCGACGTTCTCGGCGACCAGTTGGGCGTCGACTTCCGGCTTCCGGACTTCGACGATGTTGATCGACACGTCGTTGTTGACCAGCTTGTTCAAGTCCAGGCGCAGCTTGTCGATATCTGCGCCCTTCTTGCCGATCACCACGCCCGGACGCGCCGAGTGGATGGTGATCCGCGGCTTCTTCGCCGGACGCTCGATCAGGATGCGGCTGACGCCGGCCTGAGCCAGATGCTTGGTCAGATACTCGCGGATCGCGAGATCCTCGTGCAGCGTCTTGCCGTAGGAGGCGCCCGCATACCAGCGGCTTTCCCACGTCCGATTGATGCCGATCCTGAGGCTGATCGGATTGACCTTGTGACCCATCAGGCGGCCTCCAACTCTTCTTCGACTTCACGGACGATGATCGTCAGATTGCTGAACGGCTTTTCGATCCGTCCGGCCCGGCCCCGGGCGCGCGCCCGGATCCGCTTGATCGTCATCTGCTTGCCGACAGTCGCTTCCGCGACCACCAGGCGATCGACGTCGAGCTGATGATTGTTTTCGGCGTTCGCAATGGCGCTCGACAGCGCCTTGTAAACGTCCTGGGAAATCCGCTTGCGCGAGAATTCCAGGGTCGTCAGCGCCTTCTCGACCTGCATGCCCCGAATCATCTGGGCGACAAGGTTGAGTTTCTGCGGGCTGACGCGAATGTGCTTCACAAAGGCGCGGGCCTCATTCTCGGCGACGCGCGGCGCGTTTGGCTTCTTGCTCATCAGCCCCTCTTCGACTTCTTATCGGCCGTGTGGCCGTAATAGGTCCTGGTCGGCGCGAACTCGCCGAATTTATGACCGATCATGTTCTCGTTCACGCTGACCGGAATGAACTTGCGGCCGTTATGCACGCCGAACGTCAGTCCGATGAACTGCGGCAGAATCGTGGATCGACGAGACCACGTCCGGATAACGTCATTGCGACCGCTTTCGCGAACGGTTTCCGCCTTCTTCAGCAGATAACCGTCGACGAACGGGCCCTTCCATACGGAACGCGCCATCGTCTAACCCTTCCCGTACCGGCGACGCACGATCTTCGCGTCGGACGGCTTCTTCTTACGTGTTCTGTGGCCCTTGGTCGGCTTGCCCCAAGGCGTGACCGGATGACGGCCGCCCGAGGTGCGGCCTTCGCCGCCGCCATGGGGATGATCGACCGGGTTCATCACGACGCCGCGGACATGCGGGCGCTTGCCGCGCCAACGATTTCGACCGGCTTTCGCGAAAGTCTGGTTCGCATTGTCGGGGTTCGACACCGCGCCGACCGTCGCCATGCATTCCTGGCTGACCATGCGCACTTCGCCGGACGGCAAGCGCAGCAGCGCCTCGCCGGCATCGCGCCCGACCAACTGGACATAGGCGCCGGCGGAGCGCGCGATCTGCCCGCCCTTGCCTGGCTTCATCTCGATATTGTGCACGATCGTGCCGATCGGGATGCGGCGCAGCGCCAGGGCGTTGCCCGGCTTGATGTCCGCGCCGTCGCCGGCCATGACCATATCGCCGACATTGAGGCGCTGCGGCGCCAGGATGTAGGCGACCTCATCGTCCTCATAGCGAATCAGGGCGATGAACGCCGTGCGGTTCGGATCGTATTCCAGCCGTTCCACAGTCGCCGGCATATCGACCTTGCGACGCTTGAAGTCGATGAACCGATACCGCCGCTTATGGCCGCCGCCGCGATGCCGCGACGTGATATGGCCGTGATTGTTGCGGCCGCCCGTCTTCTGCAGACCTTCGGTCAATTCCTTGACCGGCCGGCCTTTCCAGAGGTCGGAGCGATCCACGAGCACCAGACCGCGACGGGCCGGCGACGTGGGATTGTAGCTTTTCAAAGCCATATGTCTTGCTCCCCGTTCCGCCTAGAGGCCGGCGGCGACGTCGATGGAGTCGCCTTCCGCCAGGGTGACGATCGCTTTCTTGGTCTCGTTGCGCTTGCCGACGATGCCGCGGAACCGCTTGACCTTGCCCTTCTGGCGCAAGGTGTTCACGGCCAGCACGGAGACATCGAACAAGCCTTCGACGGCTTGCTTGATCTCCGCCTTGTTGGCGTCGACAGCGACCTGGAAGGTCACCTGATTATATTCCGAGATCATCGTCGTCTTTTCGCTGATGATCGGCTTCCGGATGATCTCGACCATCTGGTTCTGCGTAATTTTCGGGGCCGGACCCCGGATCTTGCGGGCGCGGCTCATTTCAGGCGGGCCTCCAGATGTTGGACCGCGTCGCGGGTCATGATCAGGAGATCGCGACGCAGGATGTCATAGACGTTGGCGCCCTGCTGCGGCAGCACATCGACGCCTTCCAGATTGCGCGCCGCATTCTGGAAGCCTGCGTCAAGCTCGGCCCCGCCGACCATGAGGTAGGAGCGGGCGCCAAAGACCGCGAGCTGCGCTTTCAACGCCTTGGTCTTGGCTTCCGGCAGGTGCAGCGTATCGATGACGATCAGTTTGCCTTCGGCGAGCTTCGCCGACAGCGCGGAACGCATGCCGAGTCGACGCACCTTCTTCGGCAGTTCGTGGGCATGGCTGCGCACGCGCGGGCCATGGGAGACGCCGCCGCCACGGAACAGGTTGGCGTTCGCCGAGCCATGACGCGCCCGACCGGTGCCTTTCTGGCGATAGATGCGGGTATGCGTGCGATTGATCTCGCCGCGTTCCTTGGTCTTGTGCGTGCCGGCCTGGCGCTTCGCCAGTTGCCAACGCACGACGCGGGCCAGGATATCGGCGCGGGGCTCGATGCCGAAGACGTTGTCGTCGACTTCGATCTCGCCAGCTTCGCCGTTGCTCAGCGTTTTGACTTGCAGTTTCATGGCGCTTACGCCTCCCCGCCTTCAGGTGCGGCGGGTTCGCTGGAGGTGGCGGCGGCTGCCTGGGCCGCGTTCGACTTGATCGCGGCAGGCATCGGCGCATCCTTCGGCGTCGGGCGCCGGATGGCGTCCTTCACGTAGACAATGCCGCCCTCGGAGCCGGGGATCGCGCCCTTGATCATCAGCAGGCCGCGCGCTTCATCGACGCGCACGACTTCCAGATGCTGGGTGGTTCGTTGGCGAGCGCCCATATGGCCCGCCATCTTCTTGCCCTTGAAGACCTTGCCCGGATCCTGGTTCTGACCGGTCGAGCCATGGCTACGATGCGAAACCGACACGCCGTGGCTGGCGCGGAGGCCGCCGAAGCCGTGACGCTTCATGGCGCCGGCGAAGCCCTTGCCGATGGTCACGCCGGTCACATCGACCAGTTGGCCTTCGAGAAAATGCGCGGCCGACAATTCGGCCCCGACGTCGACGATCGCGTCGTCGGATACGCGGAATTCCTTCAAGCGCTGCGTCGGCTCGACTTCCGCTTTCGCGAAATGGCCGCGCATGGGCTGCGAGACATTCTTCGGTTTTGCCGCGCCGAAGCCGACTTGAACGGCTGAATAGCCGTCCGTCGCCGCTTCGCGCTTCGCCACCACGAAATTGCCGCCGACATCGACGACGGTCACGGGGATATGCGTCCCGCTTTCGCCGAAGAGCCGCGTCATGCCGAGCTTACGCCCGATGAGGCCGGTACGTCGCGCCATGTGCTTAAACCTTGATCTCGACGTCGACGCCGGGCGACAGGTCCAGGCGCATCAGCGCATCGACCGTCTGCGGCGTCGGCTCCACGATGTCCAGGACGCGACGGTGCGTGCGCATCTCGAACTGATCGCGGGATTTCTTGTCAACGTGCGGCCCGCGCAGCACGGTGTACTTCTGAATGCGGGTCGGCAGGGGAATCGGCCCGCGCACAGTCGCGCCGGTCCGCTTCGCCGTGTTGACGATCTCGGATGTGGACTGGTCCAGCACCCGGTGATCGTACGCCTTCAGGCGTATTCTGATATTCTGACTATCCATATTACCGCATCCTTGGTCGGCGATTGGCCCGTTGGCCCGCCCTACGCGACGATTTTAGCGACGACGCCGGCGCCGACGGTCCGGCCGCCTTCG